>JAISWY010000075.1 GCA_031270925.1 Candidatus Symbiothrix sp. | reverse complement strand
CACAATTCAAGATATTGCTATCCGGACATTACACAAATCAAAATTCAGATAAATAAAACATTATGCAAATAGAACATATAGCCGTTTGGGTAGAAAACCTGGAAACGATGCGGGATTTTTACATAAAATATCTCGGTGCGGCAAGCAGCGGTAATTATACAAATTCCAAAACAAACTTTTCGTCATATTTCCTCTCGTTTGGCGAAAACAAAACGCGGATAGAATTAATGTATTATCCTGATATTAAAGAAAATAATGGAAGAAATTGCCGAATGGGAATTGCGCATTTTGCTGTTTCCGCCGGCAGTAAAAATACCGTAGATGAATTAACGGAACGTCTGCGCGCCGATGGTTACAAAATCGCAAGCGAACCGCGCACCACAGGCGACGGCTACTACGAAAGCGTAATTTTAGACCCCGAAGGAAATTTTGTGGAAATAACGGTTTGACTTAGTTGCATAGCTTTTTTGCTCAAATCGTATTATAAAAATTTGTCGTCTGTGTGTAATTCGAATATTTTATGTATATTTGCAAAAAAATAAAATAACAGTATGATTAATAATGAACTGATAAATCCTGAAAGTATTGTTGTGATCGGCGGGTCGAACAATACCTCAAAACCGGGAGGTAACTGCGTCAGAAACCTCATCAACGGCAAGTTTAAGGGTGATCTTTATTGCGTAAACCCAAAAGACACAGAAGTTCAGGGAATGAAATGCTATAAGGATGTACGTGACATACCACAAACCGATTTAGCAATTATATCCGTTCCGGCTACGGCTTGTTACGACACCATCAAAATTCTTGCGGAAGAGAAAGGCGTCAAAGCTTTTATTATGTACACTGCCGGATTTGGCGAAGAAACGAAAGAAGGCGGTATACTTGAAAAAAAGATAGTTGATGTAGTAAATACCGCCGGAGCGAGTTTGATAGGACCTAATTGCATCGGTATACTGAATCGTTACCACCACAGCCTTTTCACGCTTCCGATACCCGAAATAGACCCGTTCGGCGTAGACATGATTTCACAATCGGGAGGAACGTGTATTTTCCTGATGGAATCGGCCATCCGCATGGGACTTCGTTTCAATTCCGTATGGTCTATCGGCAATGGCGCACAAATATCGGTGGAAGACGTGCTTGAATATATGGACAATAATTTCAATCCCGAAACGGATTCAAAGATTAAAATCCTTTATATAGAGAGCATCAAAGACCCCGATAAATTGCTTGAACATACAAGTTCGCTGATTCGCAAAGGATGCAAGATAGCGGCTATCAAGTCGGGTTCTTCCGAATCGGGCAGTCGCGCCGCATCATCGCATACGGGCGCAATGGCAAATCCCGACCTTGCCGTTGAAGCTTTGTTCCGCAAGGCAGGCGTTGTTCGTTGTTTCAGCAGGGAAGAATTAGCTACGCTCGGCGCAGTTTTCACGCTAAAAGAACTGAAAGGTAAAAACATTGCCATCGTAACCCATGCAGGCGGACCGGCTGTTATCCTGACGGATGCACTTTCAAAAGGAGGAATGGAAATACCCAAATTGTCGGATTCGCCGGTCGCCAAAGAGCTGAAAGAGCATTTGCTGCCCGGTTCCGCCATCAGTAACCCGATAGATATTCTCGGTACGGGCGAACCCAAACACCTCGCTTTGGCTATAGATTATTGCGAAGAGAAATTCGAGAATATCGACGGCATGGCTGTGATATTCGGCAGTCCCGGACTGACAAGAGTGTATGAAGCGTACGATGTGCTTGACAAAAAAATGCATACTTGTTCAAAACCAATTTTCCCTATCCTGCCATCCGTCAGTACGGCATGGGACGAAACGGACTTTTTTGTTAAGAAAGGACATGTCAATTTCAGCGATGAGGTGGGACTTGCAAACGCGCTTACAAAAATATTACAAACACCCCATCCGCTGGCAAACAGCCTTGAGTTGAAAGGTGTGGATATACCTTTAATTCGCAGGATAATAGACAATATTCCCGATTCGGGATACATTGAGCCGAAATACGTTCAGATGCTGTTTAAAGCAGCCGGAATCCCAATGGCGGAGGAACTTGTATCGGATAAATGGGACGAGATTAAAACATTTGCCGGGAATACGGGTTATCCTGTCGTGGCAAAGGTGGTTGGCCCTGTTCATAAGTCTGACGTCGGCGGCGTCGCGCTGAATATCCGTTCCGAAAAGCACCTCGAAATGGAATTTAATCGCTTGATGGACATTCCGGAGGCAAAATCAGTGCTGGTTCAACCCATGTTGAAAGGAATGGAACTGTTTGCAGGCGCGAAATACGAAGACCGTTTCGGGCACGTTGTACTATGCGGTTTAGGCGGTATTTTTGTCGAAATCTTCAAAGATGTGGCTTCAGGATTGGCGCCGCTGGCCACCGAAGAGGCATTGTCCATGATACATTCGCTTCGCGGATATAAAGTTTTCAAGGGCGCGAGAGGACAGACCGGAATCGACGAAAACCAGTTTGCGAAAATTATCGTACATTTGTCGGCGCTGCTGAGGTTTGCTACCGAGATTAAAGAATTGGATATAAATCCTTTACTTGCAACT
>JAISWY010000225.1 GCA_031270925.1 Candidatus Symbiothrix sp. | reverse complement strand
AGTGATGGATTTGAACATTATCGGCCGCGCTACCCAAGGCGTTCGCCTGATTAACCTCGGCAAGCGGAACGACGAAATCGCATCGGTTTGCAAAGTTATGTCCGAAGCGGAAACGGAAGAATCCATCATCGAAAACCCGGAAGATCCGGATAATGGAGAAAATATTGAAAACAATGAATAATCAATTAAAAATTAAAGCAAAATGAAAAAGGTAGTATTTTCACTCGCGTTATCGCTTGTCGTTCTGTTTGCTTTCGGACAGAAAAAAGCAGTAAATATGGCAAAAAATGAAATTTTGGCCACTGCCCCGAATATCGGAGAGGCGCGTTCGTTGATCAAAGGAGCGATCGCCAATCCGGAAACGGAAAACAATGCCGAGACATGGTTTATCGCCGGTAAGGTGGAAGACAAGCAATTCGGACTTGAACAAGCCAAGGAAATTATTGGGCAGCAACCGGATGATGCCGTGATGTTTTCGGCGCTCGTTCAGATTTACCCGTATTTTGAAAAGGCATTTACATTGGATAATATCCCCAATGAAAAAGGGAAAATCAAAGCCAAATACACGAAAGATATGCGGGCGATTATGATGGCTAACCGTCCCTATTACATCAATGCGGGAGCGTATTTCTACGAAAAGGAAGATTATCAGAAAGCCTACGAGAATTTTCGCTTCTACGGAGATTTCCCGAATTTACCTTTGTTTGAAGGAGATACGAAAACGAAATTCGAAAGTTTAGCGACCGATACCAATGCCGTTAAATATCGTTATTACGCCGCTTTGTCGGCTTCGTTTATCCCAAATCACGATGCCGCCATCGAATTGTATGCCGAAATCAAGGATTGTAGTTGGAACGAATCTGATATCTATCGTCAATTGGCCGGCCAATACAGCGAAAAATTCGATACGGTCAATTTTGTAAGAGTATTGGAACAAGGCGTTACCAAATTTCCGACCGAAAATTATTTCCTTTTAAATTTGATTAATATCAATTTGACAAAGGGTGAAACCCAATCGGCGATTACGTATTTGAGCCAAGCGATTGAATTGATGCCGGACAATGCCGCTCTCTACGATGCTTTGGGCGTGGTATATGAAAATACCAAAGTGCCCGACAAAGCCATCGAAAATATCACAAAGGCTTTGGAAATCGAACCCGATAATGCCGATTATTTGTCGCACCTCGGTCGTATGTATTACAACTTGGGCGTGGAAACCCGAGCTTTGGCCGACGACAATATGAAAAATGCAAATTTGTACGAACAATACGAAAAGCAATACAAAGATTATTTCAACGAGTCGATTCCCTATTTTGAAAAGGCTTATAAATTAAATTCCGAAGATCGCGACGCTGTTTTTGCCTTGCGCAACATGTATTATTCCTTGGGCAAAAACGTCGAATACGAAAAATGGGATAAAATTTATTCCGGCGAATAATTTGATAAAATGTTTTATATAAGAGAGCAAGAAAGATTGTTTAATTTAAAAATTTCAAAAAGATGAAAGAAAAAATTGGAAATGATGCAGGCCGCATCTGGAGTGTGTTGAATGAAGCCGGTACGAAATCGGTAAAAGAACTCAAAAAATTGACGAAACTGACCGAGAAGGAAATTTATGCCGCTATCGGCTGGTTGGCGCGCGAAGAAAAATTGTGTTTCGGAGAAAACGAAGACGGAGTTTATTTGACGCTTTGCTGAGAGTGAATTAGAACGCGGATGATGCAGGTAAAAGCTGATTATACACCGATTTTTAATCCGTTTTTATCTGCATCATCCGCGTTCTAATTTCCCAAAATTCTTGGGCAAAATTCCAAACTGCTTTTGGAAAGCTTTTGTAAAATAAGAATTGGACGCAAATCCTACAAAATAGCAAACCTCATTTACCTTGTATTCGCCGGCTTGCAGGATTTCGGCTGCCCGTTTCAGTCGGATTAGTCGAATAAATTCATTGGGCGTAAGTTCGGATATGCCTTTGATTTTCCGCAACAAGCTTGAACGGCTCATACACATCGCTTCCGCCAGATTATCCACATTGAAGTCGAGATTGGAAATATTCTTGTAAATCACTTCGGTCAATTTGGCGAGAAATTGTTTGTCGGATTTATTCATGGCGATGCTATCGGAATGAACAAACGGCGAATTGGCAAAGGTCTCGCGGATTTTCCGGCGATTGTCGAGCAGGTTCTGGATTTGAGCCTGCAAATGTTCGATCGAAAACGGCTTTTCGATATAGGCGTCGGCGCCCGATTCCAGTCCGTCGATTTTGCTTTGGATGTTTGTCCGCGCCGTTAGCAGGATGACCGGTATGTGACACGTACGGATGTCATCTTTTACCCGGTGTGTCATCTGCAGGCCGTCTACTTCCGGCATCATGATGTCGCTGATAATCAGGTCGGGCACGTGGTTGACGGCCATGTTGCAGCCCTCTTTCCCGTTTTTGGCTTCCAGGACTTTGTAGTATTTGCCGACGTGCTGCTTGATGTACCGGCGTAATTCCCTGTTGTCGTCTACCTCCAGGATCGTATATTTCCGGT
>JAISWY010000195.1 GCA_031270925.1 Candidatus Symbiothrix sp. | reverse complement strand
CGATTCTTCGTTGATGCGCCAAGCCAAGGCTGCCGAAGGAAAAGTCGCCCATTTCGATTTGACTGAAAAACTGCTGAATCCGTCACGGCGAACCGTGAAAGTAGCGTAATATTTTCCCGCATAATTATAATTGGCGCGGAACATCAATCCGACCAAGGTACGCGAATTGTAGCCGGTTGTCGTTTGGAGGGGATTGGTTGCCGTTTCCGGTTGATACCAAAGGTAGGCCGACAAGGGAATGCCGGTAGCCAGCAAATCGGACGATTCGTAATCGCGGTATTCGGCGCTTGACATGGCGGTAATATCCACATTGTGCTTCCCGAAATCGCGATTGTAGGCCAGCAAACCTTCGGCGTACCATTTATTCCAATCCTGATATTGCCGTTCGGCTACTGCTCCCGTGGCGCCCTGAGGCGTATTGGTAAAAGCAAGACTGCCGTCTTTTTGTTGTCGGATTTCAAATTGATATTTTCCTTCCGCCGAAAGTCCTTTTATCCAAGGAATATTGACGTGAAGAATCGATAAGTTATTGACTCCGAAACGGCTTTTACTTTTTTCCACATCGTAGGCGTCGCTCAACGGATTGCCGTACAAAGCATCATCGGGCATGGGAAACAATTTGTATTCGCCGTTTTCTTCATTCATAATGGAATAAGGAGAAAGGCGATACATGGCCGAAAGTCCGTTATTGCCTCCGGTGAGGTCGCGACTTTTGTATTTGAAAATATTGGCGTAATTGGAGATGCGGATATATTCGTTTACATCCAAATCAATATTGGCGCGAATCGAAAAACGGTTGAAGAAAGTCGATTGCACCAAGCCCTGATTATCCAAATAATTAGCGCCGATGTAATATTTGGCTTTTTCGCCGCCGCCGATCGAAACGGATGTTTCCGTGATGGGCGCATTGCGATGCAACATCATTTCATAAGGATCGATTTCGATTTCGGCCGCCCATTGGTTGTATTCGCTATTGGTCAGCACACGGCGGGCAAGTGCGTCGGGGTCGTCTTTGACGGCGTCCCAATCGCTCGGCGTTTTGTAACGCAGGGCTTCGGCTTTGAATGCCAAATAATTCTTGCCGTCCATCAAATCGGGTTCGGTTATCGGATTCTGCAACGAATAGGAAAACGAAGCGCTGACCGTCGGCTTGCCGCCCGAACCGCGTTTGGTGGTAATCAACAATACGCCGTTGGCAGCCTGTGAACCGTAAATCGCGGCGGCCGAAGCATCTTTCAACACTTCAATCGACTGAATATCATTGGGATCGATGGCACGCATATCGTAAAAAGGAACGCCATCGACGATATAAAGCGGACTTGCATTCGTAGAAGTCAATGTGTTCAAACCACGAATCCGAACATCCGGTTCGCCCGCAGGAGAAGCGGGATTATCAATCCGCAAACCCGGAACCGAACCTTGCAAAGCCTGCAAAACGTTGGTTTGTCCCGTAGCGGCCAAATCTTTCGCCGAAACGGACGAGATAGCGCCCACAATGTCGCGACGTTTTTGCGTTCCAAAACCGACGACTACCACTTCATCCAATAATTGAAGATCTTCTTTCAATACAATGAAAAGCGATTGTTTTTCGCCACTGACTTTCAGTTCCTGCGTAGCATATCCCACGTAAGAAACGACAATCGAGGCCTTGGCATCGACGGTCAATGAAAATTTTCCGTCCAAATCGGAAATCGTTCCGACAATTGCGCCTTTTTGTCGGATGCTGACGCCAATCAACAACTCGCCTTTTTCGTCCGAAACGGATCCTGAAACAACTGTCTTGGATTGCGCATTGACGGTTAGAAAACCGACCACGGCAAAAAAAAGAATGAATAATAATTTTTGCATGAATATTGTATTTAAAGTTCACACAAAGGTAAGGAGCAATTAAAAATGAGGCTTGTAATCTTTTCCAAGATAGTTGTAAAATAGTTTAATGAATAGGTATTTGCCTGATTATCAATAAAAAATCACAGATTTTTTTCGATAAAAGACTTGGGAGAAGCGCCGTAAATTTTCTTAAAGCAATTACTGAAATATGCAGGGTCTTCAAAACCGACCATGAAAGCGACTTCGTTGATGGTATATTTCTTCTGCTGAAAATAGTCGACCGATTTTTTCATCCGTAAAATCTTGATAAAATCGTTGGGCGTATAACCCGTAATGGCATTGAATTTGGTGTAGAGCAGCGATTTACTCAAACCCATTTCTTTAGAAAAATCGGCTATGGAATATTGCGAATCGGCTATATGCCGATCGATAATCGAGGAAGCCTGTTCGATAAAGCGTTTGTTGAGTTCGTTGGAGTGTGTGTCGTCGAGCGATTTGTCGATGCCCAAGAATTTGCTGCGTAAAATTTTGCGGTTTTGGATGATGTTTTCCATTTTCAGTTGCAGGTATTTGAGTTCAAACGGTTTTTCGATGTAATCGTCCACACCTATTTGGAAGGCTTTTTCTACGCTATGCCGGTCATCGACTACCGTTAAAAGGATAATCGGGATGTGCGAAGTTTCGAAGGTATTTTTGATTTTTGCGCTTAACTCGAAACCATCCATACGAGGCATTTGCAAATCGGAAATGACCATGTCGGGATTGATTTTCAGGATGTTTTTCCATGCTTCGACGCCATCGGAAGCTGTAAATACCTGATATACGGATTCGTAGGATTTTTGCATAAAGCAGCACAAATCGTCGTTGTCTTCTACGATCAGAACTTTGATTTTATGCAGCGGATGTTGGGGCGATTCGGTTTCGGATTCCAAATAATCTGCGGTTTCCGTATTGTTGTTTGCCGGTAGAGAGCTTGCATGCAAACTCTCTACATTGTGCAAAAAATTCAATATAAATTCGGCGCCTTTGCTTTCCGCGCTTTTGATTTGGATACTTCCCCGATGCAAATCGACATAGCGTTTGACGAGCAACAATCCCAGTCCCGAACCGTTTTCGCGCGTATTGATGGCGTTTTCGGCACGGAAAAAGCGGCGGAACAGATTCTTCCGGTCTTTCCGCAAAATGCCGATACCGGAATCCGCGATTTTCAATCGCCAATGCTTTTCGTCGCTCTGCAATTCCACCGTAATATTTCCTTTTTCCGGCGTATATTTCACGGCGTTCGATAACAGATTATCAATGATTTTATCCATTTTATCCGTATCAAAACCTTCCTGCAAGGTTTCGGAAGGCAAAATTAAACGGAAGGAAATTTGTTTTTTCAAAGCCGACTGTTCCCACTGCCGAAATTTTTCGGATAAATATTGATTCACATTGTGCTTGCGGATCGTCAATTGGTCTTTCCATTCGTATGCCTTTTGGAAATCAAGCAGTTGCGAAAAATTATCGTTCAATTTCTTCAAATTTTGGGTAATCAGATCCAAAAGATAAGCGATGTTTTTCGACGGGTTTTGGATTTCTTCCTTCAATTGGTAAATCGGCGCACTGATGAGTGTGAGCGGCGTGCGAATATCGTGAGCGGTGTGAATAAAAAATTGCATTTTCTCTTCGGAATGTTTGCGTTCGATGCGTTGTTTGGTGTATCTGTAAACCAAGTAGGCCATAATCAATAAGATAACAATAAACAGGCAACGCGCCCAAACGGTTTCCCAGAACGGAGGAATCACTTCGATGGTAATGCGTCGCTCGTCTAATATCGTATTGTCGTTGCCGATATTACGCAGGACAAAAGTATATTTGCCGTTGCCGATATTGGTGTAATTGGCTGTGTTTTCGGAAGTAGGGGCGATCCATTCCTTGTCTAATCCTTCCAATTTCCACATATACCGCCGGTTGGTGTTAGAGGAAAAATCGATGGTTGTAAAATTCAACGAAAACGAATGTTGTGTGTAACGAAGCCGGATGCGGGAGGTTTGGTCGATGGAAGCCGTCAAAGGAGAATTTTTGTCGCCCGGTTTGACGATTTTGTTGAACAGGTAAAAATTCTGAAAAAAAAGCTTGGCGCTTTCTTCTTCTTTGCCGATTTCGATTGGGTTAAAGTAAGTTACGCCGTCATACGAACCAAAATACAGGTTTTCGTCGTTTCCTTTCCGTCTGGATAATTGGCGGAATTTATTGCTTGAAAGTCCGTCTTCCTCGGAATAATTGACGGCTGTGTAATTTTTCATGTTAAAGCGAATTAAGCCGTTTTCGGAACTCAACCACAAATCGTCGTTCGCTGTAAGAATGGAATAAATGAAATCGGAAGCCAAGCCGTTTTTCATGGTAAACGAATGCACTTCACGTGTTTCGAGATTGTAGCGGTTCAAGCCGTCGCCGTAAGTGGCCATCCAAATAATCGAATCGGATTCGAGGTACATATCGTTGATAAACGAGCTTTTCAAATTCCGGCTGAAGCGGTATTGGATGTATTCGCCGTTTTGCTCGGCTATTTTGAAAATGCCCGATTCGGCGGCTACGAAAACGACCTTATCCGCTGTTAAAATATAATTGGCTTGTGTGAGAGCGAATTGCGTAAACGTTTGACTGCGAATGTCTAACTTGGAAATTTTACCTTTTTTGCCGCCCGTCCAAATATTGCCTTCCGAATCTTCGTTGATAGTATAAACGAAATTGGTGCCGATTTCGTCG
>JAISWY010000164.1 GCA_031270925.1 Candidatus Symbiothrix sp. | reverse complement strand
TACTCTACCGACGGACGAAAATTAGTGAAAATCGGCGCAGAGTTCAGTGAGAAAGAACGCGGATTGAGCCGATGGAAAAAGGGATAATGGAATGTGGGAAAATTTTCACCTCGCTGTATGCAGACCTGCGGTCTGTCGCTTCCACTTAACACAGGGGATGAAAATTGCCGACCATGCTACAATAAATTCCTATCCTTTATAAGCATCATTATGCACCGTCTTAACCGCCCGCCCGCTCGGATCGATCAAGCTCTTGAAAGCGGCATCCCACTCCAAAGCCACAGGCGTGCTGCATGCCACCGACGGGACCGACGGAACGGTTTTTGCCGCCGCATCCGATGGGAATAACTCTTCAAATATTGTGCGGTAATGATATTCTTCCTTGGTTATCGGCGGATTAATCGGAAAACGATCGGCTGCCTCAGCAAATAGTTCGTCCGAAACTTGCGCCGAAGCGATTGTACGCAAAGTATCAATCCAATTGTAACCTACGCCGTCGGAAAATTGTTCTTTTTGTCGCCACGCCACGCTTTCGGGCAAGAACGATTCAAAGGCTTTACGCAAAATCCATTTCTCCATCCGACCTTTCAAGCCGCTGAGTTTGTCTTCGGGATTCAAACGCATGGCGACGTCCATAAATTCTTTATCCAAGAACGGAACGCGACCTTCCACGCCCCAAGCCGCCAGCGATTTGTTGGCACGCAAGCAATCATACAAATGCAGTTTATCTAATTTGCGAACGGTTTCTTCGTGCAAAGCCTTGGCGTTCGGCGCTTTATGGAAATACAAATATCCGCCGAAAATCTCGTCGGCTCCTTCGCCCGAAAGCACCATCTTGATGCCCATCGAACGAATCACACGCGCCAAGAGATACATCGGCGTAGATGCGCGGATGGTTGTAACATCGTAAGTTTCAATATGATAGATGACATCGCGAATAGCGTCTAATCCTTCCTGAATGGTAAAATGCACTTCGTGATGAACGGTTCCGATGTGTTCGGCCACTTTTTGAGCGGCGGCCAAGTCGGGCGAGCCTTCCAAACCCACGGCGAACGAGTGCAAGCGCGGCCACCAAGCTTTTTCGTGTCCGTCGCCTTCGACGCGTTTCGAGGCGTATTTTTTGGCCACAGCCGATACAATCGACGAATCCAGACCACCCGAAAGCAATACTCCGTAAGGCACGTCGGTCATCAATTGGCGTTTTACGGCGGCTTCCAAGGCGTCGCGCAATTGGTCGATGACTTCGGAATGCTGTTCGACGCTTGGATTGTCTTTTACATTTTCGTAATCCGTCCAATTGCGGTTATACCAGCGTACCAACTCGGCTTCGTGCTTGTTATCTTGCGACGAAACCAGATAATGTCCCGGCGGGAAATTTTCGATTTTTTCGCAATATCCTTCCAAGGCTTTTAATTCGGAGGCCACATAAAAACGGCCGTTCGTATCCCAACCCATATATAAAGGTATGATGCCGATATGGTCGCGGGCAATCAAATACAAATCTTTTTCCGTATCGTAAAGGGCAAAAGCGTAAATGCCGTTTAAATCTTCCAAAAAGTTTACGCCTTTTTCTTGATACAAGGCAAGGATAACTTCGCAATCGGATTTGGTTTTGAAAGCATAACCGGTTTGTTGTTCGCGAATATCCTGATGGTTGTAAATTTCGCCGTTCACGGCCAAAACTACCTTTCCGTCAGGGGAATAGAGCGGTTGCCGTCCCGATTGAGGATCAACAATTGCCAAGCGTTCGTGCGCCAAAATGGTTGTTTCGCCGCAATAAATTCCCGACCAGTCCGGCCCGCGGTGGCGGATTTTTTTCGACATGGCTAACGCTTGCGGTCGTAATTTATCCGCATTATTTTGGGAATTAAATATACCTACTATACCACACATATTTATCTAAAAAATTAAATTTGGGCAACAAAAGTACAATTTTTTTTTGAAATTACGAAACTTTTGCTAAAAAATCACTTCAACTTGGTCAAGCGTTCCTTAATCGAGGAATGAATATCATCGTTGGTCGGTTTGTAGCTCGACTGCAAACTTTCGAGGTATTGCCGGGCTTTCAACTTATCGTTTTCCGATGCAAAAATATCCGACAACAAAATGAAACTTCTCGCCAACCAATATTGATGCGGCGTGGTCTGCTTTGCATAATCTTGAATAATGGATTTAGCTTCTTTATTGTTGTGTGAATCGAAAGCGAGTTGCGCCAACAGATATTTAGACTCCGCTCCGAAAACGGTGCGCGTATCGACCGCCAAAACCGCCAAATCGGATTGCGCTTTTTGCTTTTCGTTCAACGACCAATAGGCTTTTGCGCGGTAATAACGGGCTTCGTTTTCGATTTCGGGATTCAAGCCCGCTTCTTTCAACAACTCGTTGGCGGCACTCAATATTGCATAATATTCATTGATTTGAGCCGCAGAACGCAATATTCCCAAAAATCCGGCTTCGCGATTCGCTTTGTTGGTCGCCGTGTTTTTCAGTTGATTGTACGACTCCATTGCGGCTTTATAATCCTTGTTGTTGTATTGTATTTCAGCTGTCCGGCCGATGGCTTCTTCCGAAAACTGTGTATTTCCGGCGGTTAAAACTTTCTCGTATTGCTGCTGCGCCGAAGCGTAATTTTTTTGCTCATAATCAATATTGGCCAAATAATGATGCACTTGCGTAGTATATGCGCCTTGGGGGAAGGATTTTAAATAATTTTCGAAGGCTTTATACGCTTCGGCCGTTTTGCCTTGTTGAAAAAGGCGTTCGGCCGCTAAATAGGTGAGCGAATCTTGTTCGGAGGCTTCAAATTGAAAGGATCCACCTAAAGATTTCACATAATCGGCATACGAATATACCTGATTCAAATCGAAATAAATGGATTTCAAATCCTGCAAGGCTTCTTTGGCTTCATCGCTTCCGGGGTATTTTTGAATCACGTTTTTATAGGATGCGATCGCTTTATCCGTTTGATTATCATTGTAATACAATAAACCGATTTGCAGACCGGCGCTTCGTGCCTGTTGCCGTTCGGGGTAGTTTTCCATCAACTTTTGATAAACGGCAATCGCATCCGGCGAACGTTTCAGCAAGACCAGTGCGCGGCCTTTTTCGTACAAGGCATCGGGAAGATACAACGAAGCGGGAAAATCCTTTGCCAATTTATCCATCAAATTGACTTTCGATTGATAATCTTTTTGCAATCCCAAAACGTAAGCCTGCTGAAATAGTGCGTAATCGCCTGATTCGGGCTGTAAACGGAACGATTCGGCATAAGCATTTTCCGCCTCCTTGAATTGACGTTGGTCGAAAGCGCAATCGCCCAAACGGGAATAGGCGTCGGCCAAAGTCTTAGTCTCCGATTTTTCCTTGTGGATATAGGTTTGGAAATGCGTTTTCGCTTTCACATAATCCGCTTGTTTGAAAGCGCAATAACCCAAATTGTATGAAGACAAAGCAGCTAAATCGCCGGCGGCATTACCGGTTTTCAAAAATGATTGATAATCGTAGGTGGCTTTTGCATAATCGGCTTGACGGAAATACGATTCGCCGCGCCAAAACAAGGCCTGTTGCTTCTCGTTTAAGGCATAATCTCCTGCATCATAAGCTTTTGTGAAATATTCGACGGCATTGGCATATTGGCTGTTCGTAAAATCGAGCGTTCCTAAATAATAGAGGATTTTTTGCTTTGCTTCGAGTATTTTCCGGTTCGGTTGCTTGATTTTGGCAATCGAAGCCAAAGCCGTATCGTAGTTTTTGGTGGTCAGATAAACGTCCACCAAAGCATTGTTCGCTTGGTCGGCATACATCGATCTCGGATAGGCATTGACGAATCTTTCCAAAGCCGTAACCGCTTCGCCGAAGCCGGAAATCGCATTCTGATGCAGCAGCATGGCGTAATTATACAGAGCGGCCTCTTGCGCCGAAATGTCGAAATCCATCCGCGAAGCCGGTTCAAAGGCTCGCAAAGCCTGATTCGTGTCGCCCGTCTGCAAATACGATTGGCCTAAAAACAAATACGCGCTCTGCCCCAAAACATCGTTTTGCGGATTGCTTCTATTTAAATAAGGAATCGCCTGCAGATATTTTTTCATGTAATAACAGGCCGCGCCCAACACATAAAAATCTTTTCTCGACAAAACGGCGGCATCCGCATCAGCCAAGGGTTTCAAATATTGAACGGCTTTGGCATAATCGTTTTGCTGATAATAGGATATGCCGACGATGCGTTCGATTTCCGCATTATTCGCATGGTTCGGATAATTTTTCAACAAAGCCAATCCCTCACGAATACTCTGCTCGTAACGCTGTTGCGCAAAATAAATTTGAGCGGTATAATATTGAATATCGGATCTGTATTCGGAATTTGATTTCACCGAGGCGAAATGCTCCAAAGCCGCATCGTAATTTCGCTCTTTATAAGCGATATAGCCCAAATAATAGCTTGAAATGGCCTTGTATTTCGCGCTGTATTGATTCAGCAACGAAAACAAGCGGGTCGATTCGGCTAAATTGTCTTTTTCCAAGGCGATTAATCCGGTTCGATAAGCGTAATCGGCCTGTTCGTCTTCGGAAAGAAAGTCAATGTCGCAAGCATTGAACCAATATTGCGCCAAAGTATAATCCTGCCGCGTGAAATAAACGGAACCGAGCATGAACGCGATTTCATTCCGGTGCGGCGTTTCGGAATAAGTATCCAAAAACTCGCGCAAACTCCACTCTGCATCGTTCCGTCCCTGATGATAGGCGGAAGCGGCCAGGAGGAAATCGGCCTCGGCTGTCGCATCCGACCAAGGCGCCAATTTCTTGTATTCTGTGATTTTATCAATGCAACCGGCGAAATTGCGGTCGTTGAACATCGCTTGTCCTTGTTTGAAAAGTCGTTCGGGCAAGCGATCCGATACAGAACGTTGTGCGACGGCTACACTGATAACCATCGCACATAAGCCCAATAAAAAACTTTTTTTCATGATTTTAATTTTTTTATCCGCATTTGGAAACGCCGCATGAAGTACACTTCAAGCAACCTTCCTGATAAACCAGCGTTTCCTGACCGCATTGGGGGCATTTTTGCTCTTTGGCCGGCAATCCTTCCGTAACGTATTGTTTCAAAGCGCGTTCCACACCATTTTTCCAAGTGTTGATGTATTGGTCGTTCAATTCCAAGCTCTGTACCAGTTTGATAACTTGATCAACCGGCATCGCGTAACGCAACACGCCCGAAATCAATTTCGCATAATTCCAATATTCGGGATTGAATTTATCGGACAAACCTTCGATGGTGGTCTTGTGGCCGCGCTTGTTGGTGTATTGGAAGTCGTAACGCTTGTTCCCGTGTTCGTCCACATTTTTGATAATCGTTCCCTTCGTAGTGTTTTTCGGAAGGAAAATACCTTCTTCCTCATCGTTGATACCGGTAAAAATTTCGTAAGGACGACCGTTGAGCAAGCCCACGAACGCAATCCATTTTTCCTTGTTATTCTGAAACTTAACGACGTCGGCCTCCAATTCGCGCGGACGTTTGGCAACGATAACGGGCGGTTCGTAGCACTCGCAATCTTTCTCTTTTTTATCGGATGATAAAGCTACCAATACGCCACCGCGCGAACCGTCGCGATAAACCGTACAGCCCTTGCAGCCCGATTTCCACGCTTCGATGTAGAGGCGATTGACCAATTCTTCGTCCACATTGGCCGGTAAATTGATGGTTACGCTTATCGAATGATCGACCCATTTTTGCACGCGGCCTTGCATCCGAACCTTCTGCAACCAGTCCACATCATTGGAAGTAGCTTTGTTATAAGGAGATTGCTCAACCAATTCGTCAATTTCTTCTTCCGAATATTTTTTTGATGTAGGATGACCGTTGGCTTCCATCCAATCCACAAATTTATGATGGAAAACGGTGTATTCTTCCCACGAATCGCCGACTTCGTCCACATAATCGACCTTGACCGAGCTATCGTTTGGATTCACTTTTCTTCTCCGTCTATATACCGGCAAAAAGACCGGCTCAATGCCCGAAGTAGTCTGCGTCATCAAGGATGTAGTGCCGGTGGGCGCAATCGTCAAACAGGCGATGTTGCGGCGACCGTATTTTTTCATGTCTTCAACCAACTGATTATCAGCTTCTTTCAAACGATTGATGAACGGATTGTTTTTTTCGCGTTCAAAATCGAAAACTTCAAAGGCGCCGCGTTCCTTGGCCATTTCAACCGATGAAGCATAAGCTGCCAAGGCCAATGTTTTTTGAATTTCTTCCGAAAAATCGGTGGCTTCGGTCGTGCCGTAACGCAAACCCAAGGCGGCCAGCATATCGCCTTCGGCCGTGATTCCAACACCGGTACGCCGTCCCAACAAGGTTTTATAACGGATCTTTTGCCACAGCAAGCATTCGGTTTTCTTGATTTCTTCCGATTCGGGGTCAATTTCGATTTTCTGTATGATGGCGTCGATTTTTTCAATTTCCAAATCGATAATGTCATCCATAATCCGTTGAGCCAAAGCGACCTGCTTCCTGAATAAATCGAAATCGAAGCTCGCCGTCTTCGTAAACGGATTTTTCACATACGAATATAAATTGATGGCCAACAAGCGGCAACTGTCATACGGACAAAGCGGAATTTCGCCGCAAGGATTGGTCGAAACGGTACGGAAACCCAAATCGGCGTAACAATCCGGCACAGATTCCTTTATGATCGTATCCCAAAACAAAACGCCCGGCTCGGCCGATTTCCACGCATTGTGAACAATTTTCTGCCATAACTCTTTGGCGTTTATCTCTTTGCTGTATAATGGATTAGCGCTATTAATAGGATAAGTCTGAACGAAGGGGCAGTCATTAACCACCGATTCCATAAATTCGTCGGTAATCTTGACGGAAACGTTGGCGCCGGTAACTTTTCCCTCAGTCATCTTAGCGTCGATAAATGACTCGGAATCAGGATGTTTAATAGAAACGCTCAACATCAACGCGCCGCGACGACCGTCTTGAGCTACTTCGCGCGTAGAGT
>JAISWY010000157.1 GCA_031270925.1 Candidatus Symbiothrix sp. | reverse complement strand
TTAACAAAACCGAGGAAAGTATCCTGCAAGAAGTCCAATCGGTCGAAACTGAAACGGATATGTTCGAGTAACGAATTGATGTCCTTAATCAGAATCGTTAGTTTGGATCGCAAATCTTCCGGCACCAGATTACTTCGCAACATGTTTGAAACGGCGCGTTGTTTGTCGATCGCATTTTCGCGGAACAGCATTGTGCGTTCCTGTAAGTTTTTGATTTCCAAGAGCGCTTCTTCGTCCGCATCTTGAATCGTATTACTCAAAACGGTAATTTCGCGGGTAATATCTTCGATCATGTCGGCATCGTATTCAACTCGCGTTTCGAGCAAGGCCAAGAAAACATGATAACCGGTGGGATAATTTTCGGGACTCGCAAACACTTTTTTGACCGTTTCGGTAAACGAACCCAGTTCGTCGCCCCGCACCGATACCAGAATATTGTTCTTCAAAATGAACGAAACCGGACTTTTTTCATAATTATTCATCAAAAAATTGGCATTTACCACCAAAGTATCGCGAGTTTCGATGTAGCGCGACGACGTTTCGATTTCAATCATCTCTTCTTCTTCCTGAATATAGATTTTGAGGAAATCTTCCAATTGTTCTTCGATTTCCTCATCCACATCATTCAGATCGATCCAAAGAAACTGGTCGGTCGGCGTTTTTTTCAAAAACTCGATGCTGCGGCTCACTTTAACCGTTCCGTCCTTATGATAAAAGAGTTTAAATTCCGACATAAAATAATAATTGAATTTTTGCCCGTTCGAAAAAGGTAGGCAAAAGTACGGCAAAAATTACAAACCGCCTACTAAATTGCTGAAAAATGTCCATTATTATCGAAAAAATTTATCATTAGCCTCCTAAAACACTAAGACGAATGATTTCAATATTGTATTCCGGTTTTTCATTTCGATGTAACGGAACCGGTTCACGGATGAACCTTCGGAAATTTTTTGGGGAAAAATCGACAATTCATTGCACAATTTATAGTTAATTTATCAAAAAATCGACGATAAAGATAATTTTGCCTGCGACAACCGTTTGCTGTATCTGTCTGTTATCCTGAAAAAATACCGATTAAAGGGATTGAGCGGCATTATTCTGCGAATCATTCGTCCGGCATTGAAAAAAAATTTGCTCTCCGAAAATCCGAAAATGTGCTGTTTCGACCTGTTTCGATTGGGTATTTTGCTCCAAATCAAGCATAAAACAGACCTGAAAATAAAAAATATTAAAATTTCTGTAAAAAAAATTAGACAAAATATTTTGAGAATGGTATAGAAATACTACCTTTGCCTCGAATTTTTAAAAATTATATATTTATGAACGTTTTAGTAGGAGAATTAAACGAACTTTTCGCCTCTTTTCAAAAAGATGCAGCAGCGAATGTAGAAAATGGTAACAAAGCAGCCGGTACGCGCGCCAGAAAAACATCTTTGGCCATAGAAAAAGCGCTAAAAGAATTCCGCAAACAATCGATCGAAGCTTCCAAATAATTAATGGAAAGCAGAGTGTAAACAGAATGGAGGATGATTCTTGCGAAAAGAATCGATCCTCCCTTTCTGATTTGGAACAACGCATAAATTTATAAAGTAATGAAAATCAATAATATATTAAGTGTTTTTACGCCGAAAGACGGAAAATTTCTCCCCTTGTTAAGAGAATTGTCCGATACAGTAGTGGCCGCAGGCGCCTTACTGCACGAACTGATTGCTTTTACCGAAAAAGACCAGCGGGACGCGCTTTGCATCCAAATAAAAACGGAAGAATCGAAAGGCGATTTTTTATCCAACCAAATCGCCAAAGAGTTGAACAATACATTCATCACTCCTTTCGACCGCGAAGACATCAATGCTTTGGCCGACCGTATCGAAGAAGTATTGGACGTAATCAATCGTGTAGCACATAAGGTGCATTTATACAGCCCCGAACGCTTTACGGAATTTGCCATCCGGATGACCGAAATTATTCAGGAAGGAACGATCGAAATTCAAGGCGCCGTAACCGGTTTGGAACACTTGAAAAAATCGGATACCGTTTTCCGCAAGCATTACAAAAAAATCAAGGCATTGGAAGAAGCGGCCGATGTGGTTTACGGAGAAGGTATTATGGATTTGTTCCAAAACGAAACAAACACAATTGAGCTTATTAAGTTGAAAGAAATCATTCAGGAGCTGGAAAAAGCAGCCAATAAAGTCAATTCCACCGGAAAAGTAATCAAAACGATCTTCGTTAAATACGCCTAAGTCATGACATTGCTTATTGTTATTATTGTATTAGCGATTGCGTTCGACTTCATCAATGGTTTTCACGATGCCGCCAATTCGATTGCAACGATCGTTACCACGCGAGTATTGACTCCTTTCCAAGCTGTATTATGGGCGGCCGCATTTAATTTTGTGGCTTTTTTTGCAGCCAAATACATCGTCGGATTCGGAATCGCCAATACGGTCGCCAAAACGGTTCTCGAACAATACATTACGCTGCCGATTATCTTGTCGGGATTGATTGCCGCCATTTCGTGGAATTTGCTGACATGGCGTTTGGGTATTCCTTCGTCGTCGTCGCATACTTTGATTGGCGGATTTGCCGGTGCAGCTATCTGTGGCGCAGGATTTCAGTCGATTCACGCAGGCGTTATCCTTAAAATCGTTTCGTTTATCTTTTTGGCGCCTTTGATAGGAATGCTGCTCTCGTCGATACTGACTATCCTTGTTATGTGGATATTCCGCAGAAGTAATCCGCACAAAGCCGAAAGTTTGTTCAAAAAATTGCAATTGCTTTCATCCGGATTGTTCAGCTTGGGACACGGGATGAACGATTCGCAAAAAGTAATGGGGATTATCGCTACTGCAATGATTGCAACCGGCCATATCACATCGGTTGATACGATGCCCGATTGGGTGCCGCTAACTTGTTTTGCAGCCATCGGATTGGGAACCATGATCGGCGGATGGCGCATCGTGAAAACGATGGGAAGCAAAATTACCAAAGTAACACCGCTGGAAGGCGTTTGTTCCGAAACAGCCGGAGCTATCACGCTCTTTATCACGGAGATATTGAAAGTTCCCGTCAGCACCACACATACGATTACCGGCGCCATTATCGGCGTGGGAGCCGTCAAACGCTTGTCGGCTGTACGTTGGGGCGTAACGATTAACTTGCTTTGGGCTTGGGTATTAACGATTCCCGTTAGCGCTTTGTTGGCGATGGGTGTTTATCTTTTGATTCGCTACATGGGATTGAATTGAGAAGGGAGAACTGAAAATTAAAAAAGCCGGTGGACTGTGTTCATCGGCTTTTTTTCGAGGTTCCCAGCAGATTCGAACTGCTGTAAACGGTTTTGCAGACCGGCGCCTAACCACTCGGCCAGGGAACCTTTTATTTTGCGGGTGCAAAGTAAGTAAATATATTTCATTTTACCAAAGAAATGGCTAATTTTTTATCCAAAGAAAAAAAATTGCCCGCGCTGTTTGCATATCCTGAAATTTTGTCGTAACTTTCGCTTTCTAAATCATACACTATCAAGATATGGGTTACCTAAAATTTGATAAAACACTGTTAATCAACTTGGAAGAATCGCTGAAGCGCGAAATTCTACGTACTAACCGCGGCGGCGCTTATCATTCTACGACAATTGTCGATTGCAACACACGAAAATATCATGGTTTGCTGGTTTGTCCTGTTCCAACTATAGATTCGGACAATCACGTTTTGTTATCGTCGTTGGACGAAACGGTTATCCAGCATGGCGCGGAGTTCAATTTGGGCGTGCATCAGTATCAGGGCAATCATTTCAGCCCAAATGGACATAAATATGTGCGGCAATTTGAATTTGAAGAAATTCCACGAACCATTTACCGTGTGGGTGGTGTCATTCTATCGAAAGAAAAAGTGTTTACGGCTTACGAAAACCGTATTTTGATAAAATACACCTTGTTGGATGCTCATTCGCCGACAACTTTGCGTTTCAAACCGTTTTTGGCATTCCGCAATGTAAACGAACTGACTTTCGCCAATTCCAACGCCAATCTGAATTATTCCGAGGTGGAAAACGGCATCAAAACCTGCATGTACAAGGGCTACCCCGATTTGCATTTGCAATTTTCAAAGCCGGTGCAATTCGTCTATCATCCCGACTGGTACAAAAATATCGAATATTCGAAAGAACAGGAGCGCGGTTTGCCTTTTCAGGAAGATTTATATGTTCCGGGTTATTTTGAAATAGAAATAGCGAAAGGCGAATCGATTTATTTTTCGGGCGGCGATACGTTGATTGACCCGCAGTTGATTGCCGGAAAATTCGCCGAAGAAGCACAAACGCGCACGCCGCGCACAAGTTTTTACAATTGCTTGAAAAATTCGGTGCAACAATTTTATCATCGTCCGACGGAAAATGACGCCTACCTTTTGGCCGGTTATCCGTGGTTCAAGGTGCGGGCGCGTGATTTGTTCATTTCCATGCCGGGCTGTTCGCTTGCGATTGACGACCCCGTTCGTTTTGAAAAATTGATGGATACGGCCATGCCTGCACTTCGGAATTTCATGCAAAACGGCGTTTCCGACAAAGTGATTCAAGAAATCGACCTGCCCGATGTGCCATTGTGGGCGATTTGGGCATTGCAACAATACGCCAAAGCCACTTCCATCGAACAGTGCAATCTTCGTTATGGAGATTTGATTCAAAAAATCGTTCGATACATCCAAGACAACAAGCATCCGAATCTGGTTTTGGATGCCAACGGATTGATTCGTTCCAACGGAAAAGAGCAAGCCGTTACGTGGATGAACGCCACGATTGAGGGGAAACCGATTGTGTTGCGTTCAGGCTATATCGTTGAATTTAATGCCTTATGGTATAATGCCTTACGATTTTCATCCGAATTATTGAAACTCCAAGAAGAAAGCGGGCAAGCGGAAATCATGGACGCTTTGTCCGCCAAAACAGCCGCATCGTTCGTCGAAACTTTTGTAAACGGCTTCGGCTACCTGTACGATTCGGTCGATAGCAATGTAGTGGATTGGAGCGTTCGTCCGAATATGTTGTTCGCCGTTTCGTTGGATTATTCGCCGTTGAATCGGCAACAGCGGCGCACGGTTTTGAATATCGTTACCAAGGAACTTTTAACGCCGAAAGGCATCCGCTCGTTAAGTCCAAAAAGCGAAGGTTATCATCCTTATTACGCCGGTAATCAGCACGAACGCGATTTGGCATATCATCAGGGAGCCGTGTGGCCGTGGCTGTTCGGCGCGTATCTGGAAGCCTATTTGAAACTGTATCAATACAGCGGCGTATCGTTTGTAGAGCGAATGTTGATTGGTTTGGAAGAAGAGATGAGTGCGCATTGCATCGGCACGATACCCGAAGTTTTCGATGGGAATCCGCCGTTTCAGAGCAATGGAGCTATTTCTTTTGCGATGAATGTGGCGGGGGTTTTGCGGGTTTTGAGATTGTTGGAGAAATATCAAATATAATTATGAATCAATTATTTACTATAAGAGAAGCAAGAGAATGTGCGAGCGCTTATGTCGGAAAAGATGTAAGCACATCGAACATACCGTATCTTATCCGATACGGATTGATTAAAAAGATTGGTGAAAATGATAAATTTGAA
>JAISWY010000152.1 GCA_031270925.1 Candidatus Symbiothrix sp. | reverse complement strand
ATAATCCATCACATTGAAGATTTTATTTCCATATTGTCCTTGGAAAAACATCGACAGTTCCCAATTTCCGTAACTCATATTTATCGGAATGCCAAACACATAATCGGGATGAGGCGAGCCGAGATAAGTGCGGTCGGAAGCGTCGATTTTCCCGTCGTTATTCAAATCCTTGAAGCGGAAATCGCCGGGGAAAGTAAGGCCGTCGTTTTGTGCGCTTGCGGCGACCTCTTCGGAGGTTTGAAAAATTCCGTCGGTTACATAGCCGTAGAAGTAGGCGATCGGCATTCCGGCTTCGGTTTTTGTAACATAATCGCCGATGCTTTCTTCCGTCAGTCTTGCTCCCCAAACAGGCTCGTTGCCGCTTCCCAGATTGGTAACTTTATTTTTGATGTACGACAGGTTGAAGCCTATTTCGTATTTGAATTTTTCAACTGTTCCCTTGTAATTTATCAGCCATTCGATTCCTCTGTTTTGAACAGAGCCCGCATTGACCATCGGAGCCGAAGTGGTACCGACGGATACCGGCACCGGCACCCGCAACAACATATCGGACGTTTCCTTATCGAAATATTCGACGGTAGTGTTCAAGCGGTTATTGAAAAAATTCATATCCAAACCGATGTTGTACGACTCCGTTTTTTCCCAACGGATATATTCATTTCCCAATGTGGTAGCCGTAGCGCCCGACTGCGTAACGTGCGCACCCGTTCCATACGAATAATTATACTCATTGTCGATAACCGTATAACGTGCATATTCGCCGATGCGGTTATTGCCCAAGCGACCCCAGCCCAAACGGAGTTTTCCAAAACTCAGAAATTCAAGATTGCGCATCCATTCCTCTCCGGTAAATTTCCAACCTGCGGAAGCCGAGGGAAAAAAGCCCCACCGCTCGGACGGCGCGAATTTGGAGGAAGCGTCGCTCCTGAAATTCACTTGCAGCAAATATTTATTATCGAAAGCGTAATTGAGTCTGCCCAAAAAGCCGACGGCGCTCCATTCGCTAAGCGAGCCGGTCGCCCGGTCGCCGAAATAAGCGGACGATAAATACCAAAGATTGCTTGTGTTGGCCGGAGATCCCTGACGTTCGGCGTTCACATTTTGCGTATCGAATGTTTCCACTGTGGAACCGACGACCATATTCAAATCGTGCTTGTTCCTGTTATATACAAACGTCAATAAATTATTAATTTCCATCTTGTTGGTTTGCACGCTGTTGCGAATCACTTTTGTCAAATCCGTCGGCATCTGGAAGTTTTCTTCCAATTTTTCCACTTCATTGAAGCGGTACTGATTATCGAAACCGGTGTAATTCGAGAATTTGAACTGATAAGTCAGATGCTGGTTGATTTGGGCGGACAAATCCAGATTGAGGTCGATGCGGTCGGTTTTCTGTCGGTTGTGATTCCGTGCGAGAACGGCAATCGGATGATTTTCGGAGAAATATCCGGCGTTATTGTAAGTATGGATAATTGGATTTTGATGCAACGAACGCTTCAATACGCCGTCCTGTCCTTCCGGCACCACATCTCTTGCTTCGTTGGTGTAAAGGACGTTTGTACGCAAACTCAACCATCGGGTTATCTTATTCGAAAGATTCAAACGGGTGGATACTCTTCGGTAACCCGATGTTTTCACAATACCGCTTTCGTCGAACAAATTCCCGCTGACGAGGTATTGATGGTTTTCGTTGCCGCCGCCAACCGAAAGGTTGTATTGCTGCTTGACGCCTGTTTGAGTAACGGCGTCCCACCAATTCGCAGGCGTAGAGGAACTGCTTTTGATGGAGTCGAGCCTTTGGAATTTTCCGGTGTCGTAATACAGGTTTCCGTTGATGTCTTTGGAATAATACAACTGTCCTTCGGCGGAATAATTGGTTCGGCCTTCCACATAATCGCGCATCAGGGCGAATTGGTCGATATTCATCACATCAATGGTTTTCCATGGCGAGGAGACGCCGACGAAAGCGTCGAATGTAATTTTGGCCTTACCGCTTTCGCCTTGTTTGGTTGTAATCAGCACCACTCCATTGGCGCCTCTCGCTCCGTAGATGGAAGCGGAAGCGGCGTCTTTCAGCACTTCCATATTGGCAATGTCGTTGGGATTGATGTGGTCGATGGCATCTACTACAAATCCGTCCACGATATACAAAGGGTCGGAATCGTTAATCGTACCTGTTCCGCGAATCTTGATGGTCGTTTTGCCGCCCGGCGATCCGGTATTTTGAATAACCTGTACGCCAGTCGCTTTTCCCTGTATGGCCTGTACCGCGCTTGCAACGGGACTTGATGTTATATCCTTCGCCGAAAGTGACGAGATGGCGCCGGTAACATCGCTTTTCCTTTGTACGCCGTAACCGATTACGACCACTTCGTCGAGTTCCGTCCTGTTTTCTTCCATATAAACCGTAATGGGTTTTCTATCGGTTATTTTCTGGATTTGGGTCTGATATTCGATATAACTGATTCGCAATTCGGAGTTTAAGGGCATACGAATCTTGAAATGACCGTCGATGTCGGTAACGGTGCCGGTTGTAGTCCCTACGACTACAACATTGGCGCCGATAACTGCTTCTCCTGTTTTCTTGTCCAAAACGGTTCCTTGAATATCTTCCATATTCTGAGCCGACACAAAAGTGCAAAGCCCGAGAAAAAGGATGATGAATAGTTTTTTCATTTCGTATTGTTTATCATTTAACAATCAGCAGCGATTTTGCATTTTCGTTCGCTCCGTTTACCGTAACGATATAAGTTCCTTTGTTCAAGTTGGATACGGGAATTATTTTTTCATTTCCCTGCTGCGAAACGAGGGTTCTGCCGCTCATGTCGCGAATCGTGTAACCGGCTATATCAAAAGTGGACGAAATATTTACGACGTCGCTTGCCGGATTCGGATAGAGGATAGCGGAAGCGATCTTGGCAATTTCCGTTTCAACAATTCCCGATTCGCCTTGACCGAAAACAGGGTCCATTTCTTCCGTATCTTTTGCCGCATCGTAATTCGGTTTGCGGTAGTGATATTTGAACAAACTGGGTATAATAGTGCTTGTAAAAACAAGTTCTCCGTTCAGGTTTCTCAAAGTATGTACAAAGTCGGGGCCTTCGCCCAAATCGACCACCTTATGCGGAAATTCGTCTTTGCTATCCATACTGAATAATTCCCAGAATTGCGACGAACCGGTCGGCGGCGTTTGGTCTTGTGCGCGAAAAAAGAAACTTCCCGATATGACAATACCTTCCCAAGCCGCATTCGGGCCGATGCCCGGATTCAGGTCGGATTGCATTATGGTGCCTTCGGTTGTTCCGTCGGTATAAAACAATTCCAAGCCATAGTTTATCGGGTTCGTGGCAGCCGCATCGCTGCCCGTTGCCGCTTTTAGAAACAAAACGCCGTCAAATTCGCAGTGCAAGTCGGGATTGCCGTGGGCTGTTCCGGTAGCCGTCGGATTTGTATTCAAGTCGGCCACCATAACAGTACCTTCTCTCGTAAAATCGGTTTTGAACAATTCCATGCCGTAAGCAGGGTCGTGTCCGCGAAAATACACATGATCTTTCCATGTGCGAGCAGTATAGGCGCCTGCCCCGTTCGGATTGCCTTGAGCGTTTACACCTTCCGCCATATCGGCAATCAGGTAAGTACCTTCGGGAGTGCCGTCGCTTACATGCGGTTCGTTGCCGTATTCGTCGGAATAGGCGATAAAGAACAATTTTTCATTTTTGAAGTTCGTCATCCATCCTATATTTGCATTGGAAGTTGCTGTAACTCCTTCGTTTATCGGTTTTTGATTTATATCGCCAAGCATAATGGTTCCTTCGGGAGTGCCATTCGTTACCCACAATTCTTCGCCATATTCGTTATCTTTTGTATCGGCTTTGAAGAATACTTTTCTGCCGACTCGCTCAAAATGCCTTCCGTCGCTGTTTGCGTTTACACCGGGATATATCATTCGGCAATCTTTCAATAATTGCGTGCCGCTTTCCGTTCCATCCGAAATCCATAGCCATTGTTGTTCCGAATCTCCGTAAACTGCGCTTTCGTAGTCGGTGGCGGCAAATATAAAGCGGTTTTCGTCCAGCCATGTAAAGCCGCAAGGATTGGAACTGCCGACCATATTGATGTCCAAAATCATATACGTTCCGGCTGTCGTACCGTCGGAAATCCAAAGTTCCGTTTCGTCCTCCTCGTTGGCTCTGGCCTGAAACACTACCTTATCTTTAAAACGGGTAATGTAACCTACATCGGAACTGGTAGGGCCGGGATAAATATCTTTGACCATTTTTGTTCCGGCAGCCGTTCCGTCCGATATCCAAAGTTCTTCGCCATGTTCGCTGTCGGACGCCGTAAAATAGGCTTTATATCCCGCTTGTTTACTGCCTGATATGGTTATAGGCTTTTTCTTGTCATAAGTTAAGTCGGTTGTTGTTGTAACCGTAACTCCTTCGGGAGTCAGAATTTCCATGCCTTGCGGCAAAACGGGACCTTCTGCAAACAAATTAGACACTAATCCGGCGAATAATGCCGATACGAGTAAAAATTTCTTTTTCATGATAATAAAATAAAAGTTTTATGCCGCAAAGGTAGAGGGGGGCGTCGCTATTTTAAAAGGAAGATTGTTCGGAAGGAGAGTAAGAATGTTCTTTACGGAAAAAATTTTAAAATCATTTATACGATTCCGTTCTTTTATGCGTTTTATTTCTAACAAAGAAAAAATGTATATCTTTGCAGGCTTAAATTAATTTTGAATTAACATAACAACTCAATGAAATTAAAAATTTGGCTGTTTTCGGCTTTCTTAAGTTTGTTACTTTCGTGTCAATCCGTCCCCCAAGACATTGCTTACTTGCAGGATTTAGACTTGTATTTGCAATCAACCCGCGATTCTTTGCAAACGGATTACGAAGCAAAAATCAAGCACAACGATCAATTGTTGATTACGGTTTCGGCGCCTGTACTGGATCAAAGCCAAGTCGCCCAATTCAATTTACCAATGAATGTCTTTTTGACGCCGGGTGAAACCACCGTTTTCCAATCGCAGGCCATTCAAACCTATACGGTTGATACCAAAGGAGATATTCATTTTCCGGTAGTGGGAAAAATTTCAATAGCGGGACTTAAACGCTCCGAAGCTGCCAATTTGATTGCGGAAAAAATATCGGCCTATCTTCCCGACCCGATTGTAAATTTGCAGATTATTTCATTTAAAGTAATGGTGTTAGGCGAAGTACTGAAACCCGGACAGGTAGATGTATCCGACGGACGGCTAACCATCCTCGACGCTATCGGCGCGGCGCAAGACATGACCATTTACGGCGACCGGACAAACGTACTCGTTGTGCGTGAACAGAATGGACACAAAGAAATCTACCGTTTGGATTTAACCAAGGCTTCGATTATCGATTCGCCCTATTATTATCTGCAACAAAACGATGTGGTGTATGTCGAACCCAATAAAACCCGCAAACGGGAAAGCCGCTTCGGATCCGGTGAAAATTACACTGCCACTATATTAACGGTTTCGTTTTCAGCCATTTCGGTATTGGTAACTTTAGCCGGATTTGTTGTTAATACTTTAAAACAAAAATAAGCATAAATTCTTATGAGTACATCCGACAATAAAACAGAAAAAGAAAAAGTTATACAATTCATTTGCTTGTGTTTAGCTCATTGGTATTATTTTATAATCAGCGGAATTGTTTGTGCTGCTATCGGCCTTCTTTATTTCAAAACCGCTGTACCTGTCTATACGATCCAATCGCAAGTTGCGTTACGGCACGACGAATCGTTGGGCGGAACGGTCAGCAAAGGACAAACCGGAGGGATTTTGAGCGCCATGGGTTTGGGTAAAAGTTCCGAAAATATCGAAGATGAAGCCAATATCATGGGTTCGCAAGGCAATATCAAGCAAGTAGTTAAAATTTTGAATTTGAATAAAGTCTATACTCAAACTTATTTTTTCGGTTTGTCCAAAACCAGTTTATACGACCAATCGCCCGTCTTACTGGAAATAGATCCGTCGCACGCCGACACACTTACGAGTAACGTTCTATTTAAAATTGCCGTAAATAAAGAAGGAAAAGCGAAAGTAAAAGTTAAATGGGGAAAATACAGGGAAAGCTTTCAAGTGGACGCTTTTCCGGCCACTATTTCGACGACAATCGGCGATTTTGTGTTGGCTCCATCGCCTTATTTTGAGCAATTCAAGCGTCCGTATAATTTAACCATTCTTTATACGAATTACAATTATATGGCGCAAATATATAAAGAAACCATTGAAATAGAGTTCTATAAAAAGTCATCCGACATGATTTTCTTGTCGACGAACGGATCGAATATCGACCGGGCAAAAAACATTGTAAATACAACAATCAATGTTTATAATCAAAAATGGGATTTTGACAAAAGTTATGTATATGATCATACCGTAAGTTATGTAAACCATCGCTTAGAGGAAACCGGCGGCGCCTTATACGATGCGGATAAAGAAGTTCAGAAATTCAAAGACCAATACAATTTAACCGACATAGAAGCAGATGTAAAATACTATTTTACGGTTGGAGCCAGCATACAGGAAGCCAAATTGACGATTGAAACGCAGATTGCGGGTATGGATATTCTCTTGGATTTCCTGCAAGACGAAGCCAATCACTTTGAGTTGATTCCATTTAATATATCTTCGGAAAACAGCGCATTATCCGCTTTTGTCGGAAAATACAATGAATCCATGATTCGTTTGAATGAAATCCGAAAAAGCAATCCACAAAGTCCGCTGCTTGCATCAATGGGCGGCCAAATGGAGGCCAACCGGAAAAACCTGATGGTTTCCATCAAAAAAGAAAAGGAAAGTCAGGAAAATGCGATAGCCGTTCTCAAACAAAAAGAAAATGTACTGGACAAGCGCATCGGCAATGTTCCGACTATCGAACGCGATTACGTCAATCTGAAACGGAATCAGGAATTGTATCAAACCATTTATATTTTCCTGTTGGAAAAGAAAGAAGAATTATCGATACGGGCAGCGGCCTTAATGCCTAAATTAAAAACAATTGATGCACCTTATGTGGTCAACAAACCCGTTTCTCCCGATTTGATAAAAATAGCGCTTATGGTACTCTTTTTCGGAGGCGTCGCCATTCCACTGGGATTGATTTATGGGATTCCCTATATTAAAATTATCAAAAGAAGGAAATAAAAATAATGATTCGTCGGCTTCGGAAAAAAACAAACACATTCTTTACTCAAGGACACGAACGCACGCTATTAATTAAGAAAAATGTGGCCGTTTCCTTTGGAATTAAAGGAATTACCGTTCTCACATCGTTGATTATGGTTCCGTTGACGATTAATTATGTGAATCCCGAACGCAACGGAATCTGGCTGACTTTGTATTCGATGGTG
This sequence comes from Candidatus Symbiothrix sp., assembly GCA_031270925.1. GTDB lineage: Bacteria > Bacteroidota > Bacteroidia > Bacteroidales > Azobacteroidaceae > Azobacteroides. Next base: position 10,822 of record JAISWY010000152.1, on the reverse strand, counting down.
GTTTGGCTGAATCTGTTCGACATCGGCTTCGGCAATGGCATGAAAAACAAGGTGGCTGAAGCCAAAGCTCAGGGCGATAACGAATTGGCAAGAAAATACATCAGTTCGACCTACGCTATTATTACTTTATTGTGCTTGATCATGTTTCTGCTTTTTTGCTCGATCAATCCTTTTGTGGATTGGGTCAAAGTATTGGGTTCGAATGAAGCATTGTTGCCTTACAAACAGGAAATTTCCGGCTTGATTTGGATTATGGTCGCTTCGTTTTGTGCATTATTTATTCTAAATTTGTTCAAATCGGTTGTAGTGGCCGACCAGCGACCGGCCATCAGCTCGTTTATAGATATGATCGGGCAATTACTCGCTTTACTCGGCATTTTCATTCTTTCCAAAACGACCGAACCCTCGCTGATCTATTTGGGTTGGGTTACGGGATTTACGCCGGTTCTGGTTTATTGCATCGCCACCGTCGTTTTCTTCAAAGGCCGTTATCGTGCATGGCGACCTTCATGGAAGCAAATCGATTTGAAATTGGCCGGCAAGATGATGAATTTGGGCGTCAAGTTTTTTATTGCAACGATTGCCGCTTGCGTTATTACACAAACCTTGCCGTTTTTGATTTTACAAGTCAGTCATCCGATAGAAGTAACCAATTACAATACTTCTTACCGCTTTTTTGTGATGGCTTTTAATGTAATCGCAATCGTTATCATGCCTTATTGGATCTCGTTTACCGACGCTTACACGCAAAAAGACTTTTCATGGATGAAACGTTCTGTAAAACAATTACGCAAGTTTTTTATTTATCTGCTTGTTTTTCAAGTCGTTTTATTGATTTGTTCGCCGCTGGTCTATTATATCGGCGTCAATTATTGGATTACCGATGCGGCCGATATGCTTTCGATACCTTTTACGATGTCGCTCGCTATTTGCGTATATGTGTGTGTGCAATGCTGGCTGACTATCAATATTTATCCGTTGAACGGCATTGGAAAAGTGGATTTGCAAGTATGGAGTTCGATCGTCGAGATGCTTTTGATGATTCCCTTGGCCCTGTATTTGGGCCATCGCTGGGGTGCAACAGGTGTTATCGTCGCCCCTTGTCTGGTTTACCTGCCGCGAATGATTTGGGCGCCTATACAATTGCATAAATTGATTAATAATAAAGCTTCCGGTATTTGGAATCGATAACGAGATGATATTTTTAATAATAGCCATAGCAGCCATTATATTGTATGTTTGGGATTATAAAATTCCGGCTATGCTGTTCTTTTTCTTTTTCATAACAGCCGGTTATGATTTGTTTTCGGAAGACGAAATGACACATCTCGGCTTTATTACCAAAGGCGTCGATTTCGCATTTTTTATCCAGATGGGCATTATTACGATTGCCTGTTTTACACAAAAAAAATATTTTCGGATCGATAAATTCACGCTTTGTTTGAGCATTTTCGGCTCGTTTTTAGTCATTTGCATCCTTAACAGCAAATTCCTAATCGGTTTGAGTTGGGCGGAAATTCTCCGTAGTGTTCGCTATCAATTTTTCTGGTTGGTTTATTTCATTTTCCGAAGTATGGAAAAAGAACAATTGGAAAGACTGCTGCGTTATCTATTTATCATTACCGTAGTTTTGTCTGTTTTGTATTTGCTTCAAATCGTTTTGGACAAACGTATTTTGAGTGGGATGGAAGCCTACCGCATCGATGTTTTTGGAGTAAGGCTTCCCCGTTTCTATAATCAGCCGAAGATGTTGCATTTCTTTACCGTAATGGCAATTTTCTGCAATCCCTATCAGGGAAAATGGAAATGGATTTCCACCATTATTTTGGTATTGGCTTTTTTAGGAGCTTTCCATCGCAACTTATATGGAATACTAACGCTAATCCTGATTTTCGGTTATTCTTTCAAGTTATCCCGTTTGAACCGGACATATTTTTTATTGAGATTGGGTATAATCCTGATAAGTATTTTGACAATAGCAGGAACTCAATTTATGAAATCGCGAACTTTTACCGATTTACAATTCGTAAAGGATGGTGATTTTGCGGAAGTTGAAGATATGGATATAGAAATGGAAGATTTTTATAAATCAACGTTCACATTCCGTTTGGCGCATTTAGTTGAACGTAATCAATATCTTTTGGAACATCCGAAAGCCATGCTGTTAGGAGCGGGATTGCTCACGGACGATTCGAATAATCTGGATCGATTATTCGATTTCAAAATCGGATTGCTTGCCGATGCAACGGGAGAAGTAGTTCAAATAGGCACTGCAGATATTTCCTATTCTCCTTTACTCATTAAATTCGGGTATTTGGGAACGGCGCTCTATGTTGCATTGTTCATTTATTTATCGGTCTTTTTTTATAAAAACAAGAAAAAGCATCCTTACGCCGTTTTTTCGTTCTTATTCTGTATTCTTCTTTTCGGCACATCCTTTTTTTCAATCAGTTTGTTAATGCCGGTAAACTATCTTTTGTTGTTAATGAGTTATGTAATCATACAAAAATCAAAAGAACAATATGAATAACCTCCCAAAAATAACACTATTGACTTCTTTATACCGTTGCGAAGATTTTTTAGCGCGTTATTTTGATGCACTCGCCCGATTGGAAGGAAAAGAACAAATGGAAGTTCTTTTATTACATAACGCGCCAACCGAACAGGAATTAGCGATAGTCACCCAATATTTACCGCATTTCGATTGTATCCGCCACATTATTATTCCCGAATGCGAAGGTCTGTACCGCACATGGAATCGCGGTATCGCTTTGGCGCAAGGCGAATACATTACCGTTTGGAATGTCGATGATGTGCGTTTCCCCAAAAGCGTTTTGCAGCAGGCGCAGGCATTAGACGAAAATCCGCAAGCCGCCATTGCCTACGGAGATATCCGGCCTTCCGATCAATACGGCGTTTGCGGAGGAACAAAAAACAATAGTCCGGTTTACAGTCAGGCAACTAAAAAATATTTTTTACGAGAATATCATATTTCCTGTTTTCAAATGTGGCGAAAATCCATTCATCAAACCATCGGTTACTACGACGAGCAATTCAAGTGTATTGGCGATTTTGATTTTCAGATTCGTGCCGCTTTGCATTTCCCGTTTGTAAAAACGGATGAAGTCCTGGGTATTTATCTCGCGGAGCGTCTCGGCAAATTAAGCTCAAACGGATTACAGCCTCTGGAACATAATGTCGTTTATCCGCGATTCGGTATTTATCGACGGTTGAATTTTTGTTTATTACCGGAATCGAATCGTAAATACCAACGTAACCGGATGTTATTTTTCGATGAATGGCACGATTTTTCGGAACAGCCTACTTGGGATAAATGGTATAAAACGCTTGGTTTTGTCCCCGCCGGTTTCACTTCTGCTTATTGGCTGTGTAAACAGTTGGCGAAGAAAACCTTGTCGTACATATATTTCAATTTAAATATGATAGTGAAAAATAAAAAAATAAATCAACGTCAGAAAAAAATTAGAGATATTGAATGGAATACGATTGCAGATACGCTAAAGAATTTTGAAGGGAATTTTTTAGGTATCGGAACAAGTTATGCCATGGACAAAGCTGAATCGTTGGGTTTTCAAGTTTATGGAATCGAGCCTTATTTAAATGAACATGGAGTAGCTGATCCGCGCTTAAAAAAGGGGATAAATAAAATACGGCAAGAATGCGCAGAACAACTGCCTTTTCCCGATCGTTTTTTCCAAGTTGTGTACGCCTCTCATTCATTGGTGCATTTTCGGGATATGCAAAAAGGATTGTCCGAAATGCTGCGTGTTTTAGACAAGGAAGGGCTGGCTATTATCGTTGTACCGACCGGATTAATAGCTTTTGCTAATCTTATCAATCAGTATCCCTTTTTAACATATCGGCAAACCGCTCAATTCTTTTTTAAGGCAAGCACGCTTAAAAAGTTCAGGCATATTTTTCTTCCGAATGCTCAGGGTTCTCAAAATGCAACCATAGCAGAGGAGTTTCTTGATTTCAAAATAAAAAATTGGAAGAGATTGGTGGAATGTTATTTCAAAATAAATCAAATGATTGTGCCTTGTTTGCATCCATATCCCAATTTTCCTCGAATTTTTCCATACATATCTAATAATAATAAAGCATCCGGTAGCGTGATGTTTATTTGTTCTAAAAAATAATGAAAGTCGTTCATCTTGTATATGGAATGTCTCATGGCGGCATAGAAACTATGCTGGTGAATATCATGAATGAGCAATGTAAATCAATACAAGTTGTATTGATAATACCTAATGAAGAAATAGAGGCGACTGTAATAGAAAAAATAGATAAAAAGGTGAAAATTATAAAGATAGGACGTCCGATAGGATCTAAAAACCCTTGGTATCTTTTGAAATTAAATATGATATTATGGGAAATGAAGCCGGATGTTATTCATGTTCATCATCCGGGGCTGATAAGATTTATAATGAGGCGACTATTTAGAAACAGGATATGCTTTACATTGCATAATGCTCCAATGGATAGTATAATAAAGTATTTGAAATATTTCAAGCATATTGTGGCTATATCGGAATCCGTAAAGAATGACTTACAACAGAAAACGGATATAGAATCGACAGTAATAATAAACGGGATTAATGTTGACGAATTTTCATGTAGTAATAAGTTAAGAAAAGATGACACAGGCGTTTTTAAAATAATACAGTGCGGGCGATTAGTGCATCGGATAAAAGGGCAGGATATTACGATTAGAGGGGCTTCCATTTTGAAAAAGAAAGGAGTTCTGCCGTTTCAAATTGATATTGTAGGAGATGGTCCTTCGAGAGAATATTTACAAGCATTGATAATAAGCGAACAAGTGTCGGATTGTGTGCGTTTATTGGGCGCACAATCGCAAGATTATTTACGAAAAAACCTGTGTACGTATGACTTGTTGGTGCAGCCATCCAGATATGAGGGCTTTGGTCTCACGGTTGTAGAAGCCTTGGCTTCAAAGGTAAATGTATTGGTATCCGAACAGGAAGGTCCTTTGGAAATAATTAAAAACAGTAAATGCGGGCTGGCTTTTAAACCGAACGATGTTTCGGATTTTACAGAAAAATTGGAATATTTAATTCGTAGCGCTCCCGATAAATTGCAGTTAGATGCAGCACATAATTATGTGAGGAAAAATTATGACGTCAAGCAGACTGCGATGAATTATATCCAATTTTATAAACAATATTTTCTAAAAAACATATAATTGATTTAAATATAATAAAAAAATAATTTGTTATGGAAGGCTCTAATTTTACCCGTATGTGCAGGCGTATAAATTCTTTTATTTTTTTCTATTAAACCTGAACGATGGCAAGAATCCTGAAATTAGCAATCGTAAGAACAAGTAACAGTTCGGTAGATGTTCGATCCTATAACGTACAGGAAATAGGATTGGCCAAAGGATTGTTGAATTGCGGCGTTTCAACAGATTTTTATGCTATCTTTCAAGATCTTGAGCTAAGACAAACAATTGCCACCCACAATGCTTGTGAAATAAACCTGATTCCTATAAAAGGATTGGCGTTCTTCGGAAAAATTACCTATTTCCCGAAATTAATCGGATTACTTATAAGAAACGATTACGATGTTGTTCAAGTACATGAAGATTCCCAGTTAATGACGCTTCTAATTTTAAAGAAGTGTCACGATAATGGCATAAAAACCGTCTTGTATCAGGGAATGTACGTCCATTATAAGGGGATTAATTATATCTATCAGTATTTTCTGGATTTGTTTTTCAAAAAGACCATACAAAGAAATACCAATATTATGTTAGCAAAAACGTCTTTAGCAAAAAAATATCTTGAAGCGAAAGAATATAAAGATGTTACAGTACTCCCGGTTGGTTTAGATTATGAAAAAGAGCAAAAACCATATCATTCACGTAGTAAGCTCGAAGAATTTAAAGCCCGGTATGATAAATTATTGTTGTATGTCGGGAAAATTGAAAAAAGAAGAAACCCCTTTTTCTTGATCGATATTTTATCTCATTTAGATGCGAATATTGCTTTATTGATAGTGGGAGATGGACCTTTGTATGCTCAAATGATGGAGTATGCAAAAAAGAAAAATGAGATGGACCGATTACTTGTTATAAAATCTGTTTCCAACAGCGAAATATCGGATATATACAAGATATGTAATGTGTTTTTATTTCCAACAAATTATGAAATATATGGGATGGTTGTGATGGAGGCTTTGTTTAACGGCATCCCTGTAATTTCTACTCCCGAAGCAGGTCCCTTGGCAATACTGACCGATGAAAAACTTGGTGTTTGTTTGCCTCTTGATATAAGAATGTGGATAGATAAAATTCTTTATTATTTTAACTGCAATAATGCAGACATCCACACTTATCGAACGGAAGCGGTGAAAAAAAAGTATGATTGGAATGTTATTGCCGAACAATATTGTGAGATGGTTTTTTATATCAATTATCGGAAACAATACGGAAGAGAAAACGGGGAGAAGCGTTTATGAATATAATACTATAATCGGTTTAAACAGCACGAAAAAAATGAAAATTCTGCTCGCAAATAAATTCTACTATCGTCGCGGAGGCGATAGCATTGCCACCATTAATTTGGAACACCTGCTTATAAATCAGGGACATGAGGTAGCTGTTTTCGCCATGCAACACCCTGAAACCATTGACACGCCTTACCTGATTTATTTTCCTTCGGAGGTCTCTGTAAACAACAAATCGGATATTTTGAAATTCATGTTGCGCCCGTTCGGAACAAGCAAAGTAAAGCAAAAATGGACGCAATTACTGGATGATTTTCAACCCGATGTGGTTCATTTGAATAATATTCATAGCCAATTATCGCCGGTAATTGCGCAAATTGCACACCAACGGGGCATTAAAGTAGTTTGGACTCTACACGATTACAAATTACTCTGCCCGCGTTACGACTGTCTGGTAAACGGCAAAACGCCTTGCGAAAAATGCTTCACTGATAAAAAACAAGCAATCGTCCATCGTTGCATAAAAAATTCGCTTCCGATGAGCGTAGTCGCTTATCTCGAAGCCATGAAATGGAACCGCAAAAAATTAGAAACATACACCGGCCAATTTATCTGCCCCAGCCGGTTTATGCGCAATAAAATGATACAGGGTGGATTCAATCCCGATAAATTGAACGTATTATCCAACTTTGCCGATTTACAAAAAATAGGAATCAATACATTTGAAAAAGAAAATTATTACTGTTTCTTAGGACGTATTTCGTATGAAAAAGGCATTGAATCTTTGCTGAAAGCGGCAATCCCTCTTCCGTATCGTTTAATCATCATCGGCGACGGCCCCTTGCGTAGTAAAATGGAAAACCTTGTACAAAAAACTCCGCATATTTCCTTTGTTGGCTACCAAAAATGGCCGGAAATCAAAGAAATAGTAAGTAAAGCGCGCTTTTGTGTTCTTCCTTCGGAATGCTACGAAAACAATCCGTTGAGCCTAATCGAAAGTCTTTGTTTGGGAACGCCCGTATTAGGAGCAAAAATCGGCGGCATTCCGGAACTCATCGAGGAAGGCAAAAACGGTGTATTGTTTGAATCAAAGAATGTTGATGATCTAAAAAACAAAATTGAAAAAATGTTTTTGCAGGATTTTGATTTTCAAAATATGGCGAAAGATGCACAACAAAAATATTCAGCAGAAAAGTATTATAAACAAATCATAAATATATATAAACAATAACAATATGAATGCAGGAAACATCAGTCGCAAAAATCGTGGGCGTAAATACGAATTGTTTCTTAAGGTAATAAACCCTTCCGAAAAATCGTTTGTAATGCAAAATAAAAGGATGCTTTTTTAATATGAAACAAGTTATCCCTCCCCAACCCACAGATATGAGTATTATACTAACGTATCGCTGTCCGATGCGATGCAAGATGTGTAATATCTGGAAAAATTCAACCGTAAAAAGCGAGGAAATAACTCCTGATGAAATCAAACGGCTTCCAAACGTGAAATTTATTAATCTTACCGGAGGCGAACCGTTTGTAAGGGAAGACTTGGAAGAAATTGTCGAAATTTGTTTTACAAAATCTCCACGTGTAGTGATTTCTACTTCCGGCTGGCACGAAGAAAAAGTGATTCGATTAGCTCAACGTTTTCCTAAAATAGGTATCAGAATCAGTATCGAGGGACTTTCTCAAAAAAATGATGATTTGAGAGGCCGGGCAGGAGGATTCGATAAAGGCCTTCGCACTTTGCTCACGTTGAAAGAAATGGGATTGAAAGATATTGGCTTCGGATGTACCGTATCAAATAATAATTCGGAAGATATGCTTTCGCTGTATCAATTATCGAAATCCTTAGGATTGGAATTTGCCACAGCCACTTTTCACAATTCATACTACTTTCATAAATACGATAATGTGATTACCAATAAAGAAGAAGTCTGCCGGAATTTCGAAAAATTGATCAATTTTCAGTTGAAAGAAAAACATCCGAAGTCGTGGTTCCGGGCTTTCTTCAATATGGGATTAATTAACTATATCGAAGGTAAGCCCCGTATGCTGCCTTGTGAAGCGGGATTGCTAAACTTTTTTATAGAACCGAATGGCGACGTATATCCATGCAACGGCTTGGAAGAAAAATATTGGAAAGAAAAAATGGGCAATATCCGCGAAACGCCTGATTTTCAGGAAATTTGGAACGGCGAACAAGCGCAAAAGGTAAGAGAAATGGTCAAAAAATGCCCGAAAAATTGTTGGATGGTGGGTACAGCGTCGCCTGTCATGAAAAAATACATAAAAGCTCCTTTGACGTGGTCTTTGAAAAATGAAATACGGAGTTTGACTGGAAAATCTGCCGTTTTGGATAAATGCTATTATGACGTCGGACAAGATCCGCAACAGGGAAATTTAAGAGAAATTTTTTAATGAAAATCGTAGTAACAGGAACAAGAGGTATCCCCAATATACTCGGTGGCGTAGAAACCCATTGCGAAGAACTTTTCCCCCGAATAGCGGAAAAAGGCTATACTATTGTCCTTATCCGAAGAACAAATTACATTCAAGACCAACTTTCAATTTATAAAAACGTCCGGTTATTTGATTTGCAAGCGCCTAAAAAAAAGGCTTTTGAAGCGATTATCCATACATTGAAAGCTGTTTGGATAGCCAAGTTTAAACTGCATGCCGATCTTATCCATATTCATGCTGTGGGGCCGGCGCTCGCAATCCCATTCGCTCGTTTATTGGGACTTAAAGTCGTTTTTACGCATCATGGCCCCGATTACGACCGGGATAAATGGGGAAAATTTGCAAAAATAGCGCTTCGTTTGGGCGAAGGTTTTGGCGTGAAATATGCCAACGAAGTGATTGTTATTTCCAAGTCTATCGCCCATTCGCTCCAACACAAATATAAAAAATACGACGTCAATTTAATACACAACGGAGTAGCTCTCCCTACTTTTTGCACCGACTCCGATTATCTAAAATCGTTAAACATTGCGCCTGAAAAATATATTTTTGCGATGGGACGATTCGTTCCCGAAAAAAATTTCCATCACTTGATTCATGCTTTTGCCTCTTTGAAAAACAAACAGAATTATCGGCTGGTATTAGCCGGAGACGCCGACTTTGAAGATAATTATTCGATAGAATTGAAAAAACTGGCTGAGGAAAACGATGTGGTTCTTACGGGATTTATCAAAGGTTCCAAATTGCAAACATTATTAACTCATGCCAGAATATTTGTCCTGCCTTCTTCTCACGAAGGATTGCCCATCTCGCTTCTGGAAGCCCTAAGCTACCGCTTGCCCGTAATCGTCAGCGACATCCCCGCCAACAAAGAAATCGGATTAAACGAAACCGCCTATTTCCAAACCGGTAACGAAACCGAACTGGCCGGAAAATTAGAAAAATCAATAACCGCACCTCCCGAAAAAGTGCAATACAACATGGAAAAATACCGTTGGGAAGTTATTGCCGAACAAACTGCTGCCGTGTATGAAAAGATTTTTACCGCTCCAATTCCAAAAACGTAAATCCGAACAAATGCCGCTCGTCGGCCGGATATGTTTCGCGATTTACTTCATGCCAAATTCGATAATCTACCGGCGGGAAAAACGCATCGGCAGCGGGAAAGTTGGCGTGAATCTTGGTTAAATACAATTTATCGGCATCGGATAATATTTGCTTGTAAATCTGTGCGCCGCCGATAATAAAAACCTCTTCCTCATCTTTCAACTTCAACAAAGCATAATCCAAGGACGAATACACTTCGGCGTTTTCAATTTTCAAATAGGGATTGCGACTGATGACGATGTTTCTTCGATTCGGCAATGCGCCTTTCGGCAACGAATCGAACGTTCTCCGCCCCATCACAATTGGTTTGCCGGTGGTAATTTCTTTGAAACGCTTCAAATCGTCGGGCAAATGACAAAGCAAACCGCCGTTTTGTCCGATTTCGTTGTTCTTGCCGGTCGCTACAATAATGGAAATAATCATACGGCAACTTCTCCTTTGATATGTGGATACGGGTCGTATCCGGTTAGTTCAAAATCTTCGTATTGGAAATCGAAAATGGAATCGACTTTGGGGTTGATTTGCATTTTCGGAAGCGCTCGCGGTTCGCGCGATAATTGCAGTTTCACTTGTTCCAAATGATTCGTGTAGATATGCGCATCACCCAAAGTATGTACGAAATCGCCTGCCTGTAAGCCGGTTACTTGCGCCGCCATCTGCAATAACAAAGCATAAGATGCGATATTGAACGGAACGCCCAAGAAAATATCGGCGCTTCGTTGATACAGTTGCAAAGACAATTTTCCATCAGCCACATAAA
>JAISWY010000143.1 GCA_031270925.1 Candidatus Symbiothrix sp. | reverse complement strand
CGATTATTTTTTCGCAAAGTTAAGATTTTTTATTCAATGTATGAATCATTTCACTTCATATTTTTTCAGACGCAGATTCTCTTTCGCCACATATTCGCCTAACGCTATTGCACCCAAATTGCCCAGCCGCACCACTACCCGCTTGTGGCCTTTGATGCGGTAAATTTCTCCTTCTACGCCTGAATATTCGCCGCCAACAACACGCACTTTTTCGCCACCGTGCAAATTTTCCGGCTCCGGCAAAAAAAGCAATTCTTCGGAATGTTTCTGCAACAAAACAAAATCAGCCATCTGCTTGTCGGGAATTGTTTGCAATTGATGCGAAACGGGATTGTATTGGAAATTCATCGTCAAGCCGCTATTTTTCAACAGCGAAAAAACGGCTTCTTCGGTAGCGCGAACAAACAGCGTGTCGGGCATTTGTGTGGGTCGAAAATTTTCGATCCCTGCCGAATCCAAATATTCCTTAATTTTTGTTTCCATCCGCGGTTTAATTTTTGCGATGTACCAGCGGATAATGCTTCGCTTCATGGTCTTTTCTTTTAAAAGCCACGTAATCATATAAAAAACGCCACGAATTGTCTTAAACAGAAAATGCAAATGTCGTTTTTATTTCCGGCCGCAAAGATATTACTATTTTGTGCAAAAACAATGCAAAAACGGATGTTTTTTACTTTAGGAACGAAAAATAAACAAGATATATTTATAGTTAGTTTATTTTATACTGCGTAGTTTTACGCATTCGTTGCCCATTAGGGAGGAGATTGACTGCTGTGATACAAAATAAAACAAAAAATGCACTACAAGAGTGCATTTTTCAAATCTTTCGAACAATTTATTAGTCTTCCATTATGCCGCTTAAACCGCAATTATACCGTGCCTCCTTAGCCTTCGTCATTTTTTTCATGATTCGAGACCCTTCGCTTGCCGGAACTTTCGCCGGAGGAGCATAGAAAGCCCCCGTACTTGTATTGAAGAATTTTTTGGAAATAACGCCGCCATATACTCCCGATGAAGTAAAACCCAAGGTAACGATAGCGCAATTACCCGAAACGGAAGGTGTCCAAGTCGCTAGCGTATTCGTGGTGGAAATGTAGTCGTCATTATTGCGATATTCGTATAAATCGGACGCCCAATAAATATCGGGATAATCATATAGTTCGGCCTCGACATTATACCACAAAAGAGATACATATTTGGAACAATACGAGTTTTTTGTTATGCTGTAGGTAACTTTTCCATTGCCGACACTTGAAGTTGTAACAGTTGCTAATGGTTGATTTGTCGCCGACTTGGTAGAGATTTCTTTTTTCACCAGTGCGCCCGCTTTATTTTGCGCGTCGTATGCTACGATACAAACAGTGTAGCTCGTTTGGGATTGTATGTCCCAGCAATAGCCTATCGTATTGGATTTATCCGTAGCGTCATCTTCTATTAAGTCGGCGATTATATCCGCATCGGAAAATCCCGTCAAGCTTGAGGTTGTATAAACATTCCAATAGTAATAGCTTGTATTGGAAGAAGGCGTAAGATTCAAATAAATTCCATCGCTGATGGCGACAAAATCCGTTACGGTTACAGTCGGCGCTGCAGCTGTTGCACTCGCTTGTGTTACAGGAATTTGCTGTGGCGGAAGATCGCCTGCCTTAAAGCTTACAACTGCACTTCGCTGTGTACCGGTATTGGCAATAATGCTTACAGTTACAGTACCGTTAGCCGTACCGGAGGAGCAATTTAAAATACACCACGAAGCATTGCTGCCTACCGTCCACGAGGTATTGCTTGTTACGGTTAGCGTGTATGTATTTGCCGTAGCAGTTGCACTGATTGTCGGCGGCGAAACAGACAAAGTGTATTCCGAACCAACATCTGAAGAGTACCGTCCATCGCTCACTCGAAAAGACTTGCCATAAATGGTTTTTTCGCCTATCACGGCATATCCTGCCAAAGAATAATATTGCGGATTAGCGACATCGGTAAACATGCCTTGAAATGTTTTTTCATCGGTGGAAGAAAGAAAATAGCCCGTTTCATCACGAAAAAGGACTATACCCCACTCCGACAATTTAGTGCCACTATGCGCATTATTAAGTTGTACGGTAGCCGTAACCGTATTGCTCGTGTAGGATACATCCGATATTTCCAAGCCTAAATCCTTAACAGGATCGGGTAAATCCATACAGGCGGAAAGCAGCAACAAGCAAACAAGTAAAATTGAATTATTGATTTTCTGTAAATTTTTCATTTCGGATTCTGTTTTTATAAATTTCCGATTAATACGTTTGATTCGATTCTGCATATTCGGCAGTCCCGGCAAGCCATGCGGCAAGTCCCACGCAAAGTCCCACGCCGATGGTTATTCCGGAAGCTGTCTGCCCCAAGGTATAAGTTAAGGTGTGCATGCCGAAAGGAGTTCCCTGACCGGCAAAGCCGCGTCGATATGAATAGTTAAAACCACCCCAACTTTTCCCATCGAACATATATGAAATTCCGAGTTTGTAGTATGGTTGCGTAATGGTTTGATCGCCATATTCCCAATTGTTTTCGTCGGAATTGAAAACAACGCCGCCATTACGCTCTCCATATTGATAACCTCCGCCAAAGTCGATCGTTAGTCCTTTGGTAAGGTGCAAACTCGAATATAATCCCATATAATTAAGCAGAAACTCTTCTATGCCATCTAGACTGCCGGTAACGCCGATTTCCACATTGATGGGAAATAACTTCGAATTATTGTAATGCCCATCGAGATTCCAAAGCGGATTACCCATATCGCTTACCCCGAAGCCGCTGCGAAGATGAAAGCCGCCGGCTGCTTGGTGCATATCATCGCGGTCGAAATCAAGATAGTTGTTATTGAAATCATTTCCGCCGAAAAGAGATCCTAAACTTCTGTCATCAAGCGCAGCGCCTATCCCCAAATGCAGTTCGCCGAACTTGCTGCCCAATATGGAGCTGTGTCCCGCGGAAAGAGTAAAGCCGCCAAGATTGAATTTAGCGCCGTATTCCACTTCCAATCCGCTGATTCTGTCCGGTTCCACAAGGGCTACAGCGACATCATCCTCTACTTTGGAATAGTAAAGCGGCGCATACAATCCATAACCCAGGCCGCCGTAAAGATACAACCACGGTGTTACCCGAAACATTGGCCCGGCGGTAAGCGAAAAGCGTTTATACGTTTTGTCGAAAGCGGCTAAATCTTCCGTCCAAAGGTTGTTTATTTCCTCGTTCTCGAATACATCCGGATAAGGATTAAACATCGAAGCGCTTGCACGAAAAGCCAAATACCCACCCCAACGTTTAGCAAGGCCTATCGACCCGCCTATATACGAGGTAGGCGGCGACATGCGCCAATCAACAAACAGAGTTGGGTCAACCAGTGTTCGGCCTTCCTGCATTACCGTAATATACCGGATTTCGTTTTTGGCAACAATTTTAACAAGGCCTTCGCGAGTTGTTCCGGTATTTTTGTCGGCGGTAACGACAATAGACTTACCGCTTTTACTTACATTGCACCAGTATGTTTTGTCTGTGATTTGCCAGGAAGGATCGTTGGTTTCGACATAGACGCTATTGCCGCCCGAATGTTTTCCCGAACGCTTGAATTTAAGTGTCGAAGATGATAGCGCCAATGTAACCGGTACGCCGTCCTGACTCAAATAAATGGTTTCGGTTACTTCTCCCGACTTGACTTTCAAATGGGCCGAACGGCTATCTACGGAAGAATTAGCCCGGCAATTAATGGTAATTGAAGTTTTGTCTTTTGCCGTAATTTCAAAACCGGCCGGCAATTTTTCATCAGGGATATACCATCCATTTTCGTTGGAAGTGGTAATATTTATCTTTTGATTGCCGCCGGACGATCCGAAATTTTTAGATTTAATATCAATATTCAATGCTACGCCGCTTTGGTTGACCTTGATTTTCCGGGTCATATTTCCTGCCGTGATATTAAATTCACTATTATAGGCAGAAGCATTCGTATTGGGGTCGGCAGCGATGCGGACGCCTTTTCCGGCTTTACTTATTTTGAAGCGGCCGGCCACTTCGCTGGAAATATTCCAATTATCCATATTGGTATTTACGGCAATAAAATGCTCGCCTCCCGCCGTTGAAAAATCCACTGTATTTTGGTCAATGCTCAAATAAGGTTCCGCTCCTGCTTGCTTTATTCTTAGGGTTCGCGTTTCACTTCCGAGCTTTACCGTAACATCACACGACCGCTCCCTGAGGCCTTGATTTTCGGAACAGATTATTTTTATTTCATTATTGCTGTATTTTGTTACGATAATATCCCAATTACACTGTTGCTGAGTCATTTCCCAATTGCTATTACTTGCCGTTACAGCGATATATACCAAGTTTCTTTGAGCTGAAAAACGGACGTCGCTCTGGACGTTTAAAACGACCGACTTTGAAATAACCGGTTGATTATTACTCTGTTTTTCTTCCTTTTTCTTGGGTTTGCTGTCCTCTTTTTTCGGTTCGCGTTCCGGCTCTTTATCCGGAACAATTTTAGGCTTACTAAGTCTTTGCTGCCCGGTTTCTTCCGGAGGCGGATCGTTCGCATAAATAGCAAGTACAAAAAAACAGGACAACAATAAAACAAACGCTTTTTTACTTATCATAACTCATTTTGTTAATTTAATAATTTATATTAATTGTTTTTACGTTGATAGAACTCACCATTTATATAAGTTCCGATTACACTATCGTCTTTATCGTACCAAATACCGTCGGCACAACCCTCGGCCGTAAATTCTCCTTTAAAATAAGAACCGTCTTCCCATTTGTATATACCACTTTGCAAAACGTCCTTGTGGAATACCCCATCCATATTTTCAGGACTGTTATCAAATTGAAGGAAACCCTTTCCTTCGCGGTAGCCTTCGAAAAATTGTCCTTCATACAAGCAGGCTTCTTCCGTGTTGCTTTTTTCGTATTTGGCGGAACCTTGTCCATCCGGCAAGCCTTCCTTTACTTCGCCCGTGTAGATAAAACTTTTGCCGTGCAAGTCAAAAGGCTTGTTTTTTACCGTTTTTTCCTCACTAAAAAGAATAAAGAAGGCGACAATCGTCGCAACAACCAAAGCGCCGGCGATGGACAGAATTTTCCAAACAGAGTTGGATTTATTATCCTTACCGCTTGTAAGTTCCACAAGGGCTTCCGCCGTTGGCCTGTCCCAAGGATGCTGCGCAAGACACTTATAAACCGTATCTTTCAGTTTTTTGGAATAATCGCCTGTAATTTGGGGAATATCCGCGCCGCCTTTTTGCGCCAAGCCTCCCAGCCCCATCGGGAAAGGCAACCGGCCTTCGATCAGTTCGTACATCGTTACGCCCAAAGCCCAAATATCGCTTGCCTTGACGGGGTCGTTGTTTTTTCCAAAACGTTCGGGACCCATAAAATCCACTTTTCCGCCATCCTGCGTATTTTGCAGGTTAATAACGCTTTTGCGCAAAGTATTACGGGCTTTGGTGCTAATGCCGAAATCGGTTATCAGAAAATCGCCTTGCTCGTTTATCAAGATATTTTCGGGCGAAAGATCCTG
>JAISWY010000129.1 GCA_031270925.1 Candidatus Symbiothrix sp. | reverse complement strand
AACTCTATAAAAATACGCCGGTTTTCGTATCGGTAGCCAATCAAATAGACTGGGGTTCGTTTGTATTGGATAAAAAAGACGACGGCACATATTTCATGAAATCCGGCGATGGCGATTTTGAAAAACAATTCGCCCTTACCGATTCGGTGATTTCTCCTTATGGTATTTTAACATTCAAGGAAAATCCGTTCGGACAAGCTGAATTTCCGATTAAAGTAGAGATTAAACACCCGAAAAGATTACCTCTTGTTACGGTAGCGCCTCTGAATAAACTGACAACGGTGGTAGATGTGTCGATGATAACAAGCACCCCGCAAAAAGGAATTGATATAGTCAATACTTTGATCAACTGCTATAACCAACGCGCTATCAATGATAAAAATTATGTGGCCAACAACACCATCCAGTTTATCAACGAACGGTTGACCGATATTGCCGGCGAACTCGAAACAGCCGAACGCAATGTGGAATCGTATAAAAAAACGCACGGATTATCCGATTTGCAAGCCGAAGCCCAAATCTCGCTGACTTCGCAAACCGAATACACCAAAAAGAGTGTTGAAACAGCTACGCAACTGAGCATTCTCCGCTCCGTGAAAACGTTTTTGTCGAATCCCGATAACAAAAACAACATCGCTCCTTCCAACGTGGGACTAACCGACCCCACCGTTATTTCTTTGATGAACAAATACAACGAAGAAGTTTTGAATAAAGCTCGCGCCACGGTTGGCATGAAAGAGAAAAACAAAATGGTTGCAGAATACGACCAACGAATTGCTTTGCTGCGCGATGAATTATTGAAAGGGATCGGTATTGCCGAAGCCGGTACGCAAACCTCGTTACGCGCACTGGAAAACCAAGCCAATGCCTATTTAAGTAGAACCATGAGTTTATCAACCCAAGAACGCGAATCGCGCGACCTCTACCGTCAAAAAGAAATCAAGGAAAGCCTCTTTATTTACCTCTTACAAAAGAAAGAAGAAACCGGATTATCCTTGGCTTTGGCTACTCCAAACGCTATTGTGATTGACGTCGCCGACGCTTCTTCCTTCCCCATCAAGCCCAAAAGCAATATTATCATACTGGCGGCGCTCATCTTGGGATTGATTATCCCGATAGCGGTTATTTATGTATTAGACTTGTTCGACAATAAGTTACACTCCAAAGAACAACTGATTCAGGTGGTTAAAGCGCCCTTCCTAGGCGATGTGCCGCAAGCGAAATCGGCCAAGATTTTCCCCGTACTGAATGTCCGTTCGGGTATCGCCGAAAAATTCCGTATCATCGCTTCCAATATGGGTTTTGTGGTTCCAAACAAAAAGCAAAAAGTGATCATGGTAACATCTACTTATAGCGGCGACGGAAAAAGTTTCTTCTCGCAAAACTTGGCCATGAGTTTAGCTACTTTGGGTTACAAAACGCTATTGATTGATATGGATATGCGTAAATCGGTACTGAATAAAACATTATCAATTAATCCGAGTAAAGGCGTGGCGATGTTTTTGTCTGATGCGACTATCAAATTGGAAGAAATCATCGACAAAACAGGCTCGTTTCACAAAAATCTGGATATTATCCCAATCAAAGTATTCCCACCCAATCCGGCCGAGTTGCTTATCTCGGCTCGCTTGGACGAATTATTCCACTCGTTGGATCCCGAATACGACTATGTGATTGTGGATACTGCACCTATCGGTTTGGTGGCCGATGCGTTCCGCATCAATCAATTTTCCGATGCAACCATTTATGTAACGCGCGCCGATTATACTTATAAATCTTCGTTATCCGAAATTCAACATTTGTACAGCGACCATAAGTTGCAAAATCTGACTACTATTTTGAATGCAGTGCCGATTTCGAATAATTACGTTTACTATGGACACGATAAGAGAAAGAATAATTATTACTCCCACGATAATTAAATTCAAATACCGTGTCGGAAACGATAGAATATAAGCGAAATCGTTGGTATGCCGCAAGGGTAAAATATCGGAGCGAAAAAAAACTGAAATCGTTTTTGGAAAAGGAACGAAACGATATTCGGTTTTTTATTCCTTTCCGAAAGGTTTTAATACAATGTTTCGAAAAGCGAATCCAAGTAGAAAAGCCGGTTATCCCTTGTCTGGTGTTTGTAAACACAGATTACCAAACGGCACTCTCGCTACCCGAATTGTCGGGATTGAGCGTTTCTTATATAAAAAATCTTTCGACCAATCATATCAGGGTAATTCCCGATAAACAGATGCAGGATTTTATGAGGGTACTCGATTTGTCGGAAAAAGGTTCGATTTTGCTTTCGGAAAACCTGAAACGGGGCGACAAAGTACGAGTCATCAAAGGCGTTTTCGCTGGAGTCGAAGGCGAATTGGTACGGATAAAAGGCCATAAACGGGTGGTCGTGAATTTAGAGGGAGTTTGTTCGTTGGCGACAACCTACATTCCACTTGAATATTTAGAGTTAATTTGATAAAGATACATGGAAAAGAATGCAAAAATCTACGTGGCCGGTCACTTGGGTTTAGTAGGCTCGGCATTGCTGAAAAACTTAAAAAACAAAGGCTACACCCACTTCCTGCTTCGATCGATCGACGAGTTGGATTTGATGAACCAGCAAGCGGTATTCGATTTCTTTGAAAAAGAAAAACCCGAATATGTGTTTCTCGCCGCCGCCAAAGTGGGCGGAATCGTCGCCAACTTTACCTATCGCGGCCAATTCATCTACGAAAACCTGCAAATCCAAAACAATGTGATTCACGCTTCGTATCTCAACGGCGTAAAGAAACTGCTGTTTTTAGGTTCGACCTGCATCTACCCGCGGGAAGCGCCGCAACCGATGCCCGAAGACAGTTTGCTGACCTCGCCGCTCGAATACACCAACGAACCTTACGCATTGGCCAAAATTGCAGGCATCAAGCTCTGCGAAAGTTACAATCTGCAATACGGAACGAATTACATCGCCGTGATGCCGACCAATTTATATGGTCCCAACGACAATTTCGATTTGGAAAAATCGCACGTTTTGCCCGCTATCCTGCGCAAAGTGTATCTGGCCAAACAATTGATGGAAAATAATTGGGACGCCATCCGCAACGATTTCAATAAATTGCCGGTCGAAGGCGTTTCGGGCATAGATTCGCAAGAAGCCATCCTCGAAAAACTGCATAAATATGGTGTTATCGGCAGTCAAGTCGAAATCTGGGGAACAGGAACGCCCTTGCGCGAATTTCTTTGGAGCGAAGAAATGGCCGACGCCTGCGTTTTCGCCATGGAAAACATCGATTTTAAAGATGTGAAAATCGAAGGCAAGGAAACCCGCAATACACATATAAATATTGGTACGGGAAAAGAAGTTACCATTCGCCGCTTGGCCGAAATCATAGCCGAAACGATCGGTTACAAAGGCCAATTCTTCTTTAATGCTGAAAAGCCCGACGGCACGATGCGCAAGCTAACCGACCCGTCGAAAATCCACAGTTTGGGTTGGCATCATAAAATTGAAATCGAAGAAGGCGTGAAAAAATTATTTGATTGGTACATTACTCCAAAATCCTCTAAAGGGGACTTTGGGATAGCCTGATTTTCAAAAAAAGGGAATAAATTAGAAACAAACACGGAACTTAGCCCTCTTAGGGGGTTGGGGGTAAAAAATAAAAATATGGGAAAAACAGCATTAATTACCGGAATTACAGGTCAGGACGGCGCTTATTTGGCCGAATACCTGATTAAAAAAGGTTACACGGTTCATGGGATGAAACGCCGCTCGTCGCTTTTCAACACCGACCGCATCGACCACCTCTATCAAGGGCCGCACGAAAAAGAACGCAAACTGATACTGCACTACGGCGATTTGACCGATTCGATGAACATTACACGCATCATACAGGAAGTGCAACCCGACGAAATTTACAACCTCGCCGCCATGAGCCACGTAAAAGTAAGTTTCGATACGCCCGAATACACCGCTAATGCCGACGGAATCGGCACTTTGCGTATTCTGGAATCGGTTCGCCTGCTCGGTTTGACGGAAAAAACACGCGTCTATCAGGCATCCACATCCGAACTTTACGGATTGGTGCAGGAAATTCCACAAAAGGAAACCACGCCGTTTTATCCGCGCTCGCCATACGCTGTGGCCAAGCTTTACGGCTACTGGATTACCGTTAATTACCGCGAGGCTTACGGTATGCACGCCAGCAACGGTATTCTGTTCAACCACGAAAGCCCCTTGCGCGGCGAAACATTCGTAACCCGCAAAATTACCCGCGCCGTAAGCCGCATCGCACTCAGCATGCAAGATAAGCTTTTCCTCGGCAATCTTTCCGCCCAACGCGATTGGGGACACGCCAAAGACTATGTCCGTGCGATGTACCTGATTTTACAACAAGACAAACCTTCGGATTACGTGATTGCAACAGGAATTACGACCACCGTGCGCGACTTTGTGAAAATGTCTTTCGCCGAACTTGGTTTGGAAGTGGCGTTTTCGGGCGAAGGCGTCAACGAAAAAGGTAAAATCGCCGGCATCAACGAAAAATTGTTTATCGAAAAAGCGGGAGCGGAATATTTGGAAAACGCAAAAATGCTTGTCGGCAAAGAAGTGGTAGCCGTCGATAAAGCCTATTTCCGTCCTACGGAAGTGGAATTGCTGATCGGCGACCCCACCAAATCGCGCACTCTTTTAGGCTGGACGCCCGAATACGATTTGCCCGCATTGGTAAAAGATATGATGCGTTCCGACGTTAAAGAAGTGAAAAAGAATGCTTTACTTCAAAAAGAAGGCTATCGCATATTGAATTATTTCGAATAATCGAATGTATCGGAAATTCGGAAAACGGATGTTGGATTTCTCAGTTGCCGCGATTGCAATCATTGTATTATCGCCCTTCTGGATGATTTTGATAATCGTATTGTGCATCGCCCATCGTGGAAAAATTTTCTTTTTCCAACAACGACCGGGCAAAAACGAACGATTGTTCACGATCGTAAAATTCAAAACGATGAACGACCGGCGCGACGTCAACGGAAATCTACTCCCGGATATGCAACGAATCACAAAAATCGGCGCATTTATCCGGAAATGCTCGCTGGACGAACTTCCCAACCTTTGGAATGTTTTAGTTGGAAACATGAGTCTCGTCGGCCCGCGACCGCTATTGAAAGAATATTTGCAACTTTACAATGCAGAACAAAAAAAGCGGCACGATATTTGCGGGGGAATTACCGGACTGGCGCAAGTGAACGGTCGAAACGCGATCAGTTGGACGGAAAAATTTCATTTCGACAACTTGTACGTCGAACATTTATCGTTTGCACTCGATATGAAGATTTTGTTTTTAACTTTACAAAAAATCTTCCGAACGGAAACGGTCAACGCATCGGAAAACGTTACAATGGAATGGTTTAACGGAAATAATTGAAGAATGAATAAATATCGGATTTGGATTTCTCCGCCGCATCTTTCGGGCAAAGAAATTGACTTTGTGAAAGATGCCTTCGATAAAAATTGGATTACTACCATGGGCGACAATGTAACCGGCTTTGAAAACGATTTACAATCGTTTCTGGGCGGCAACAGCGAAGTAGTAGCCCTCAATTCCGGCACATCGGCCTTGCATTTGGCGCTGATGTTGTTGGGCGTTCAAAAAGGAGATTGGGTGCTGTGTCAAGATTTTACTTTCGCCGCGACCATCAATCCGGTGATTTACCTCGAAGCCAAACCGGTTCTTATTGATAGCGAGCGCCTTACATGGAATCTCTCTCCCGAATATTTGGAAGAAGCCATTATCGACTGTAGTCGAAAAGGCAAAAAGCCGAAAGCCATCGTGTGGGTCAATCTCTATGGAATGCCTGCACAAATCGATGAAATTCAAGCCATTGCACAAAAATACGACATCGTGCTTTTGGAAGACGCCGCCGAATCCTTAGGCTCGGCCTATAAAGGACAAAAATGTGGTACTTTCGGCAATGCGTCCGTTATTTCGTTCAACGGAAATAAAATCATCACGTCTTCAAGTGGTGGTGTTTTCGTTTCTTCAGACAAGGCATTGATTTGCCGAGCCCGTTTCTTGGCCTCGCAAGCACGCGACACAGCCGATTGGTACCAACATTCGCAAATCGGTTACAATTACGGGATGAGCAATATTGTTGCCGGCGTAGGCCGCGGACAAATGACGGTTTTGGAAGACCGCATCGTCGCGCGCCGATCTATAAACCGTTATTACAGAGATGTTTTTGCTTCGATTCCGGGTATCACGGTGCATACCGAACCCGACGAACGCTTTTTCTCCAACCATTGGTTGTCATGCATTTTAGTCGATCCGAAACAAACCGACGGTGTCGATTGCGCTTTCTTGCGTGAAAAATTGGCCGAAGAAGGCATCGAATCGCGTTTCCTATGGAAGCCGATGCACCGCCAACCCATCTTTGAAAACGGTCACTTCTATGGGGAACACGTTTCGGACGAATTGTTCCGGACGGGTTTATGTCTTCCTTCCGGTTCGAACCTCAGCACGGATGAATTGGAAGAAATTAGCAGCATCATCATAAAAAACATTAAAAGATGTTAAATATGAAGAGGTTTAATGCACTAAAAGGAACTTTTAAGACTATATTATACAAATTGGACAGGATTCCTTATTTGCCCAAGAGAATCATTTTTGTACTCGATTTGTTTATCGTATGTTGCACGTTCGGCATTTCATACCTGATTTGCTTCGACCTGACTCATGCAACTTATATATTTGCGCCATTTTTAATCAAATTGGCTTGTACTCTGCTGATTACGGCATTGTTTTTCCACTTTTTCCGCACTTATAAAAGCGTGGTGCGTTATTTCGGTTTTCGCGATGTGCTGAATATCGGCGTGGCCCTGGTTGGCTCGACTTTCGTTTTGCTCATCGTCAATACCATTTTAAATCGTCATTTCAAGCATTTCATTTTTCCGAATATCGGATTTATCATCCATTTCATTTTTACCTTTACTTTATTGGTTTTCAGCAAAATGACTATTCGATTACTATTCGATTACGCTACCTTGAACAATTCCAAGCCAAACAAGCAAACGCCCGTGTTGATGTATGGACTCAGTTCTTCCAATATCGACATGGTGCGATTAATCAACCATGTAGAATTTATGAAATACCATGTTATCGGTTTTGTTTCAATGGATAAGAAAGAATCCGACAAGCAAGTGTTTAATAAGCCGGTTTATTATGCCAAGGAGATTTTCCACAAGACCAAGATCCGCAATCGTTTCTCGGCGATTCTGATTAATCCGAAAGAAATCGATCGGGAAGAAAAACAATGGATTTCAGACTATGCAGCCAAATACCGGAAAGATTTGTTGGTAACTCCACCCATCGAGAATCTCAACAACGAACGCGGCCGTTTTACGATGTTGAAAAAAGTAAAAATCGAAGATTTATTGCAACGCATTCCTATTCAGATCGATATGGCGAAAATCGCGCAACAGTTGTGCGAGAAATCCGTGCTAATTACGGGTGCGGCCGGCTCTATCGGAAGTGAAATCGTGCGACAAGTCTGCCAATTCAATATCAAACAACTGCTGATTTGCGATGTGGCCGAAAGTCCCTTGCACGAAATCGCGATGGAAGTGCAGGATAAACACCCGAATATCCAATACAAAGCCCTGATGGCCGATGTGCGCAACTACGATTTGATGAAACAAGTTTTTGAAAGCTATCACCCCGACGTGATTTATCACGCAGCCGCTTACAAGCACGTTCCCCTGATGGAGGAATTTCCTTGTGAAGCGATTCTGACCAATGTGATGGGAAGCAAAAACATAGCCGATTTGGCGGCCGAATATAATGTGGAAGCCTTTGTGATGATTTCGACCGATAAAGCCGTGAATCCGAGCAATGTGATGGGCGCCTCGAAACGCATTGCCGAAATGTATGTGCAATCGCTGTCGAAAAAACTGAAAGAAACATTCAAAAGTGCGGCGCCGCGTTTCATAACCACCCGTTTCGGAAATGTACTGGGGTCGAACGGCTCGGTTATTCCGCGCTTTGAAAAACAAATCAATGAAGGCGGGCCGGTTACAATTACCCATCCCGATATTATCCGTTATTTCATGACTATTACCGAAGCTTGTCGCTTGGTACTCGACGCCGGCAATTTCGGTAAAGGCGGCGAAGTGTTTGTCTTCGATATGGGCGAGCCGGTGCGCATCAAAACGATGGCGGAAGAAATGATTCGGCTATCGGGATATGTGCCTTATCGCGACATCAACATCGTTTTTACGGGCTTGCGTCCGGGCGAAAAACTTTACGAAGAATTGCTTTACGACAAAGAAACCGCACAACCGACGCACAATCCGAAAATCACAATCGGAACCGTTCGTGAATACGATTACGAACAGGTAAAAGCCGATTTGGAACAACTCTTGCACGTCGCCAAAACGCAAGTTCCGGCGGAGGTTGTAAAACAAATGAAAAAAATGGTTCCTGAATTTATCAGTCAAAATTCTAAATTTAAAACATTTGATACTATAATAAAATAAATAAACGAAAAAAAAATGAAAAATATCGTTATTTCCCTTTGTCTGCTGATGCTTCTGTCGTCGTGTTCGTATGGACAAAATTACAAGGATCCGGCGGCTCACAAAATCAATATGACCATCGCAGCCATCGAAAATCTCTATATAGATACTGTAAACTCCAATGAATTAGTAGAAGATGCCATCCGGGCTTTGCTGCAAAAATTAGATCCACATTCCGATTATTTGACGCCGGCGGAAGTAAAGGATTTGAACGAACCGTTGCAAGGCAATTTCGATGGTATCGGCATCCAATTCAACATGCTGACCGATACTTTGTATGTGGTGCAAGTCATCCCCGGCGGTCCATCGGAAAAAGTGGGTTTGGTAGCCGGCGACCGCATTATTTACGTGAACGATACTTTGATTGCCGGTGCAGGCATGAAAAATACCGACATCATGTCGCGCCTCCGCGGGAAAAAAGGAACGACAGTGCAGATAAAAGTCATGCGTAGCCGCAATGCCAATTTGATTCCGTTTAAAATTGTCCGGGATAAAATTCCGATTTACAGTCTGGATGCTGCGTATATGATCGACAGCGCCACCGGATATATCAAACTGAATCGTTTTGCAGCATCTACTTACGATGAATTTAAGAGCGCTTTACGCGACTTGCAGGCCAAAGGATTGCAAAACCTGATTTTGGATTTGCAGGACAACGGCGGCGGATACATGAATACGGCCATCGACATCGCCAACGAGTTTCTAAAACGCGGCAGCCTGATCGTTTATACCGAAGGCGTACATCAGCAACGTGAAAACGCCTATGCCACAATGAAAGGCAGTGTAGAAGAAGGAAAAGTGGTGGTTTTGATTAATGAATCGTCGGCTTCGGCCAGCGAAATCGTTTCGGGAGCCTTGCAGGATTGGGATCGCGCCGTGATTGTCGGTCGCCGCTCGTTCGGAAAAGGCTTGGTGCA
>JAISWY010000127.1 GCA_031270925.1 Candidatus Symbiothrix sp. | reverse complement strand
TGCAACTGTTGCGCCGTGATATTTTCGGAAGGCCTATTACGCAAAACAGCATTTTCCCAAGCCCTCAAGTCCCCGTCAGAGGATTTCGGGGTAAAATTTACGGTGTTCCATCCGTGTTGTTTCAAATTGAAATCGACCTGTTCGCCGGTATAAATGCTGTTGAAAATCAATTCGCCTGAAGAATTTTTCCACTTTTCGTCGGTAGCGATAACTTGCTCTGTTCCATCGTTGTAAACAATGCGAATATTCAGTCGGAAAGCAGGGCGATTACGCCACGGAGCGCGGTCGAAATCCCAAACGGCAAGCGATTGATGATTGTACCAACCGTTGCCAAGCAGCACACCGACGGCATTTTCACCTTGCACGATTTGCTGCGTAATGTCGTAAGTTACATACAAATTCCGGCGGTCGAAACGGGTATAAATCGGGTCGAGAAAATGGTCGCCGGTTTTTTCGCCGTTGATGGAAAGCTCGTAAAGTCCGGCTGCGACGATGTAGGCGCGAGCGGATTTGATTTTCTTGTTTGCCGAAAATGTTCTCCGAAAATATGGAGCGGGTTGATAATT
This sequence comes from Candidatus Symbiothrix sp., assembly GCA_031270925.1. Taxonomy (GTDB): domain Bacteria; phylum Bacteroidota; class Bacteroidia; order Bacteroidales; family Azobacteroidaceae; genus Azobacteroides. The sequence goes on along the minus strand of JAISWY010000127.1, from coordinate 4,320 downwards.
AATATCTTTGCCATCGTCAATCCATGCACCTTCCCAATTTTTCGCGTTCATCATTCCGGTTTCAAAAGAATAAATTTTCGACATATTTTCTTTATTTTTGGCATCCCAAACGATTACTTTCCAAAAATACCGCGTGAAAGGCTGCAACGATTTTCCGGCATATTCAAACAACATTTTGCAGGACAATTCTTTGCCGGTATCCCACATATTTCCTGTTCCGTTTTTTACCGCCAAAGAATCTGTTCCCACAACAATTCGGTATGCCGTTTGTGCCGCGCCTTGTCTTTTATCATCCATCCGCCACGCAAGACGAGGCACGGGATTATCTATTCCGACAGGATTTGTAAGATGATCGGTTTGTAAATCTACAGGAAAGGTCGTGGGTTTATTCGAACAATCAATAACCAAACGTTTTTTTTCGGGGATGAGTTGAAAAACAAAATCCGTATTGTTTCCCTTGTTCACGCGCCCTTTTTCGCAACTTATTTGATAATAATGACCTTTGAAATCGGCTCGAAGACTTGTTTCGTCGCACGAATAAAACGGTAGCCGATCGATGCGACTTTGAGGGACTTTCAATTCCAAAAACCAATCTTTCGCGGCTCCTTTTATTTCGATTTTGTTTTCGTAAAACGTAATTGTAAACTTGTTTTTGTCATTGTCTAATGCAGTGATTTCTAATATGTTATTTGATTTTTCGACAATTTCCGGTTCGTTCAAAACCACTTCTTTCCAACGACTGTCCATTATCTTTAATCCGATTTTGTCGTCGGACGTACTCCAAAAAAAGCGGTCGATAACGGGCAATGTAAAGTAAAGGAATTGTCCGCCGGAGCCGGGCGTATTGTAATAATCGGAAATGACATTTTCGTCGAACAAATGAATGTCGCGAAACGAGAAGGCGTTTTTCTCCCAAAACAGATTGGCGCGATAGTAACGGCTGTTGTACCAAACCGTTTTTTTGCCTTCGTTGCGGATGTCGTCGAGAGCGACAACAGCTGTGGCGGGCGTTGTTTTGTGGTTTTCGGAAAACCAACGGCCTGACTGTGAAAGCGTTTCCATGCGAATTTTGCCTTCGTTGCGCAAGGAGTCGAAGATTGTGAATTGCATTTCCAAGCCTTCACGCATGGCATTCCATGTAAATGAATTTTCTTGTCCGGCTTGCGTGTAATTGAAAGCGAGGCAGGGCTGCTCTACGATGGATTTTAGAAAATATTCAACCCATTTCCGGTTTTTGCCGGCATCGCTGTAAACCGGCTCAAGCGAGATAACACCTTGTCCTCCGGCGCCGACCCCTGTTTCGTATTGGTAAATTGGGTCGCTACCCAACATTCGGAAAATGGGAACCGGAATTTGTCCTTCTTCCGTCTGCGCAGGCATGTAAGCGTTGATTTTGCTCGGATAATAGGCCTGATTCCAATAGCCGCCCCAAAGTGTGTAGCCGTCGGTGCCGACTTGATCTTTGCAGTTGCACGAAACGACAATACCGTATTTTTCATACAAGTAATTCAAGGTATAGGAATCGATAAACCACGAGCCTGCCGCCGTCGGGTATTTGCCGTAAATGTCCTTGAATTTTGCCATATAAACATCCGCCAGTTTTTCGCGCTCGCGTTGCGTGTAACCGGTTGTGAATGCGATATTCGCCGTCGAAACCCACGAATGTTCGCCTCGCCATTTCAAACCCGCAGCCTCTACTTGCGGTTGCGTGATTTCCCACCACGCGCCGATCTCGCAGTTTTCAGGAAGTTTTTCTTTCATTAAACGTTGATAATCGGCATTTATCAGTGCATCGTATTGAAAGAGAAAAGTGGCTGGAAAACCGTATAGTTTTACTAATTCAATTTGTTTTGTAACGGCATCGAACAACTGATCGTCGGAATTTTCGAGGCGGTAATCGGTTTGGCGAATAAAGTTTATGATGTTGATTATTCGCGGATTATCGCTTTTCCCGGCTGCGAAACAACCGAGAAAAGCGAATAGGAATATGATTGATGCCGTTATGGTTTTTTTCATCTTAGAATATATCGAACCGTTTTTGAATAATTCGCCGTACAAACCGAAATCAGATAAATTCCTTGGGAATAACGGCTTAAATCCAATTGATACTTGGCCTCTCTGCCGGTTTGCTTCAACAATATTTTTCCGCAAACATCGTAAACGGCAATGTTCATTTCTTCATTACCGGAATAATCTCCGATTTCAACATGCACAATTCCCTTTTCGGAACGACTTGAATACACTTTGACTTCCGGAACGAAATTTACATCTTTTATATCAACCGATTGGCCTTGGAATAAATGGCTTTGCGGAATGATTTCGCGCGATTGAAAACCGCTTGCCCATTCCAGTTTGCAATTAGCTGAGCCGCGACTGTCGAAATATTCTAATTTTAAGTCGTATTTTTCGCCGGCGGTTAAAGCGATGGTTCCCGTGTATGTATCGGGTGTAATTGCGGTCCATTTATCGATAATCAATTCGTTGTTTATCCATAACTTACCCCCTCGGTAGCAAGTAAGATAAAAAGTGTAAGTTCCCGAATATCGCGGCATTACATATCCTGTCCAACGGATTGAAAAATTGTCGTTGTTTACGTTTTCCATCGGAGAAATGTTGTTACCCCAATCAAAATTTATGCAGGGGTCGATTCGGCTTGCTATTTTTGTTTCAAAATTGCTTCCGTTGAAATACGTTCCCGTTAGTCCTTCTCCATCGCCATCGATGCTGCCCGGATTGATAGTCAGATTTTTATACTCGCGGATAAGCTGGAAAATATGGTCGGGACGGACAAAAACGTATTTGCCGGCATGCACGCCCGAAGTGTAACGATTTTGCATATTTTTGAAACCGGTGGGATTGATTTCGCTATTCCATGGATTGCCTTGAATAATCAAGAAGCGCGGTGCGTTGCCGGTCCATCCCTCGGAATACCGGTCGATGTGGTCGATCATTGCCTGCTCGCCCGTGCAGTAGTTGCACGAGAGCGGTTGGCCGGGCAGTTGGTTCACGTTCGGGTCTCTGTTACTGCCGTAAATACTCAGATTGCCGCCTGTGTTTTGCGCTGTTAAACCGAGCAAGCTGGGCGAATTGCCGGCAAATGAAATTCCTACCGCATCGTCAATACCATTTGTGATTGTGTTCCAAACCGTAATCACACGAATGCCCGCAGCCACATTGTATTCTTCGGTTTTTGCGACAAAATCCGCCAAAGCCTCGGAGTCGACGTGCGAACTGCTTTTGAGCCAATAATTCGGATAGGTATAGCCATAACCCGAAGGACCGGAAATCAGGTTGTCGTTGTCGGTCGAGCTTTGATGAAAGTAGTTCAGTGCGCCCGGCATGGCATCGACCATTGCGGGTGAAATTGTCCATCCGATGGGTACGGAGCCGCGATTGGTGTCGTCCCAAAACCGACGCATCCGATGCTCTACATATTGCAGGTTGTCGCCGTCGCTAATAATAAACGCCACGTAAATTTTGTTTTCCAATGCAGGTTTGGCGGGCATCGGATGCGGCGTAATCGTGCGCGGCAGTCCACTGTGAAAGGTTAAATTGGTGGAGAAATCGCTTGCAATGGTTGTAATTCCGTAATAGGAAGTTCTTTCTACACCCGGCGCTTCTTCCGGCCACCAACCCATACAGTTCGCGCCTGCGGGCATATCTGCCAAGAATTTATTCAACAATGTGCTTTCGTTGGATTTTTTCGGGTCGAGCCAAATAACGGCTTCCCCAAGGGCGACGGCATATTCACGCAGAGAGCCTTTGTGGTTTTGGGGACTTAAACTAATCAATAAACGTTTGTCGGTATCATTCCAATAATTATCATAAATATGTTGATACACTTGCAGGTGTGAAGAAAATTGCCCACGCAGGTCTGCCAAAACTTGGAAATTGTAGGGCGCGGCGGTCAATCGGTTTAAAAGCGAAGGCGCGACAATCAGTGCGTTCAGGCCTTTGGCCATTACGGTTGCCAAATTGACCGTGTGAATTTGATTCGGGTCGTAAATGATTATGCCCGAAATTTCCGATTTGTATTTTGTCAGCGCAGCCCAAGGTGTTGTTTGGTTGTAACCGATTCCCAGCGAGTTGAGCCATGTGAATGCGCCTTCGGCATGGTCGTCGCCTTCGTAAGAGAAAATGCGCGGCTGCACGCGGTTTATCAAGCCTTTCAGCGATGAAAAAAGGTACATTTCCTCGCCGGTGTTGCTGTTCAGGTAAATGTGATCCTGTGTCGCTGCCGGAGCGGGGAATGAGGGGAGTAATTGACCTTCCGGCCATGTGATTTGAGCCTTAGCGCTTAAACAACAGAAAGTAAGTAGC
>JAISWY010000007.1 GCA_031270925.1 Candidatus Symbiothrix sp. | reverse complement strand
AATCGCCTTCCGGAGAAAAAATCCAATTGGCGGGAACATGGAAAGTACGCTTCGGTTTGCCTCTGACCGCTTTTTCGGCAGTCCCCAAGCCCATCAATCAAGAGCCGAATCATCCGACGGTATTGTTCAACGCCATGATTCATCCGCTTTTATCATATAAAATCAAAGGCGCGATATGGTATCAGGGTGAATCCAACACCGGCCGCGCTTACCAATACCGCGAGCTATTGCCTTTGATGATAAGCGATTGGCGGAATCATTTCGGATATGACTTTTCATTTTATATCGTGCAGTTAGCGAATTATACTGCTTTACAAACCGAACCGGTAGAATCTGCTTGGGCCGAACTTCGCGAAGCGCAATACTTAACTACCCGCTTGCAAAACACCGGCATCGCTAATATTATCGACGTCGGGGAAGCCGGCGATATTCATCCGAAGAACAAGCAGGAAGTCGGCCGGCGATTGGCTTTGGCGGCGCGGGCGCAGACTTACCATGAAAATATTGTGTATTCCGGGCCGGTTTACAAAGATTATCAAATGGAGAAAAATCAAATGAGAATACGCTTCGATCATACCGACGGTGGTTTGAAAACGCAAAATAACGAAGCGCTTAAAGGCTTTGTCATCGCCGGATTAGACCATCAATTCCATTGGGCGGACGCACGAATCGACGGTAACGATGTTATCGTATCGCATCCCAACATCACCTTTCCGGTTGCAGTGCGTTATGCTTGGGCGGACAATCCCGTTTGCAATTTGTATAACGGCGCCGGCTTGCCCGCTGTTTCTTTTCGCACCGACGATTGGCCCGGTATTACTTCAGGAATCACTAATCAATCTAAATAATAAATACATGAAACACAAACATTATCTGTTATGGCTGATTATTCTTTCGGGAATAGGATTGGCCTCTTGTAGCGACCGTAGTTTTTTGGACGAAACGGAAACAACAGACTTAACAACTGCTGTTATCTTCTCCGACAGTACCTACACCGTAGGTTTCTTGTCGGAAATTTATCGAGAAATCGCATTTGATACCGATCCGGGGCGTTTTTCTAGTCTTGCGGGACGGTTCGGCGGCTTGCAGTGCGCTTCCGATGAAGCGGAATTTAAAGCATCTTCCACCATCACGACCGATATGCTTTTTGCAACCGGTTCCGTCAATCCGGTAATCGTATCGGAAGATGCTTGGGAAAAACCGTGGCAAAACATCCGGCGGGCCAATGTTTTCCTTGCCAACATCGACCGGTCGCCGTTGAGCGATGCACGGAAAAAGATTTACAAAGCCGAAGCGCGTTTCTTGCGTGCGTGGTATTATGCTATTCTGTTGCGGCATTATGGCGGCATACCCTTGATTGGCGATGTAGTTTATGAAAACAGCGATGAAATAAAAACGGAACGCAATTCCTTTGCCGAATGTGTCGATTATATCGTTTCGGAATGCGATTCCGTTGCGCCCGATTTGGTGATACGACCTTCGGGACGCGATTACGGACGGGTTGGCAGCGGAGCATGCAAAGCCTTGAAATCAAGAGTGTTGCTTTATGCGGCAAGCGCCTTGTTCAATGGAGGCATCGAAGTTCCGGCCGATTATCCGAAAGAATTGGTCGCTTATCCCGAATACAACAAGGAACGTTGGAAAATGGCTATGGATGCGGCGAAAGCGGTTATCGACTTAAATGCCTATACGCTTTTTTCGAGTACCAAGGACGACGATCCGACATATCCCGTTGTCAACGGTTTTTACTGGACTTTTATCGCCAGCGACAAGGCGGCTCAGGGAGCGCAAAAAGAACATATTTTAGAATATCAAACCGGTAAGGGCAATTATCGCGAATCATTGTTCGCTCCTCCTTCGCGTGGCGGTAACGGCGGCGGTTTTGCCTATCAAGGTTTGGTGGACGCTTTCCCGATGGTCAACGGTAAATCCATAACGGAAGAGCCGGCGTATGACGACCAAAACCCTTATGCCAACCGCGATCCTCGCTTGTATTTGTCGATCGTTTACGACCAGCATCCTTATAATGATAATGGAATCAATACATTTAAAGCGGTTAATATTTATTTGAAGGAAGACGGGAATCCCTTCGATCAGGATGGTGTTCACGACGGCACGCCCACCGGTTATTACATCTGCAAAATGCAGCATTTCTACGAAACCTCCGGCAGTAACTTTCAAGGCGTCCCGCAAGCGCGCCCGCTGATACGTTATGCCGAAATCCTGTTGAATTATGCTGAGGCGGCTACCGAATGGAATGCGCCGGCCAATCCTCCGACGGAAGTTTACGATGCATTGAAACTCATCCGCAAGCGCGCCGAAATACAGCCCGGCAGCAATGAGATGTACGGTCTAAAAGAAAATATGACGGCCGATGAAATGCGCGAAGTCATCCGTAACGAGCGTCGTATCGAACTCGCCTTTGAGGGACATCGCTTTTTCGATGTGCGCCGCTGGATGATCGCTCCGCAAACCGACAGTCAAATGATGACCGGAATGGAAGTCCAATTGAAAGCCGGAAAGAAAGTGTATCAGCGCTTCGATGTGCGCCGGCATGTATGGCGATCGGCAATGTATTTCTGGCCGATTCCCTATAAGGAAACATCTAAAGCGCCTGATATGGTGCAGAATCCTTATTATTAAGAATTACGAATTACGAATTAAAAATTACGAATTAAAAATTATGATTATATGAAACAAACATTGTATATCAAATTGTTATTGTTTTGCTTGATTGGCTTTGCGGCGGCTTGCGATAAATTTGAAAGTCAGAACACTTCCGTTCCCGAAGAGGCGGAAAAAGTGATCGACGGCACTTGGAAAATTACAAAGGCGACCCGCAACGGTGTAGATATTACCGGATTAATGGATTTTTCGCAATTCCGTATCCGTTTCAATCACGACAAGACTTATTCGATCGCCAACTATCTCCCGTTTGTCGTGAAAGCCGACGGAACTTGGAGCCTCGACGATCCGCAATATCCTTTCCATTTGAATCTGATCGAAAACGGTTCGAGCGAAACGTTTACTTCCACATTTAATTATCCGGTAGTAAACGGTAAACGCACCATATTACTTTCGTTCAGTCCGGGATGCCGGAATAATATCTATACATACTCATTCGAAAAAGAAACTTCCGAAAATTGAATCCGATGAAAAATTTGTATAAAAAAATCAGTAAAAAATGGTTAATGGCGGGCTTTGCAAGTCTGTTGCTAACAACCATTGTATTTGTTTCTTGCGTTTATCTTGATAGCGTAGAATATGAATCTACCCTGAAAGCAGGCGACGACGCTACGTTTACCGTGGATATGCACATAGACGCATCCAAGGCAAGCACTCGTTTGATATTCTCTCTCCTCGTTCCCAAATCATGGAATGCAACTCAAAATACGACCGTTACCTATACGGATACCTACAACGAAGGCATTGTGAAAACGATGTCGGTTGTAAGTTCTGATGTTGCCCCGAAAAATTGTCCGGGCATGACTTGGGATGCAGCTTTGAAAGAAAAATATGGAGTGGGGCCTAATGTGCTTAACGATATGGAGTGGATTACGTTTCAGAGCGATGAAATGTATGAAATATTCGATGGAGATAAGCAAAATGCCAAGATTAGCATTGTTACCAAAGTAGGGCCGGAGAATATGCGGTTCAAATTAGGATTTTTCGTCAATCATTCCGACGACGGTCTGAGTAGTGATGAGAAACACTATAAAGTATTGTATAGCGATTGTATCGAAGTCATTGACGGCGAGGGCGAACTGATAGATTTCTGTGAAATGCATTTTAACTTGCTTCAACCGTCGAACGCAACCAAAGACGACATCCTAACCGTCAAATTCCAAGGCGAAGCGGAAGCCAACGATTTGGACAATGCCAACGAAATCTACCTAATTGCCAAAGCGTTTACCAATACGGGCCACGAATACGCCCTTACCGAACGCACAGCAAAGACAAAGATGATAAACGAAGAGGGAAAAACCTACAGCCTCACATTTTGGGCGGCCGATTATTTCGGTATTCCCGCAAACGAGGAAATTCTCCGTATCGAATATTATTTTACCAACGAAGACGGCAGCAAATCGGTCATGCAAACCTACGAAACGGGCGAACCGGCTACTTGGTTTCTCTCAATGCTCACCTGTAAATAATGGAAAATAAACAAATTATAACGGATTTTGTCCCTATGACATTCATATCAATAGAAAAAACAAATTTTATGCAGCGTACTAACAAGAATATAAGATATTTGACATTCCTGATTTTGGGAATAGTCCTGTTATTCGACTCCGAATTTTCCTCAATTTTCGGACAGACGCCGGTAAGTAGCGATACGCTCTTAGTATTGAAGTCTCCGGCAGGAAAAGATCGCTTGGATACACCATACGGCACGGTTTTCAAAGACAGCTATTTGGGCGCCGCAAGCGTCGTTTACACCGACCGGTTGGAAAAAACATTGACTCCGACCATCCTGCCTGCTTTGGCAGGACGTTTATCGGGCTTGAGCATCAGCCAATACGCCGGCATACTCCAACATCAAACATCCAGAAGTTCTAATTGGGATTTGGCAGGCTGGATGCCTGTATGGGGAAGCGGTAATTACAGCGACAATTCGCAATTCAGCGTCGGTTTGAGAGGCAATTCCCCGGTAGTGCTGGTCGATGGCGTGGAACGGGAACTGTTTACGCTCGATCCCGAAGCCATCGAATCGGTATCGGTACAGAAAGACGCTTTGTCGTCG
>JAISWY010000396.1 GCA_031270925.1 Candidatus Symbiothrix sp. | reverse complement strand
CTACTTTCAAATTACCGACAACCGTTGCATTTTCGATTATTACATTTTGCAATACGGTTGCACCAACTGTACCCATTGTTTTTCCAAATAATCCGACAAATTCTTCCGTCGGACGATTGATCTTCAAATTGGAAATTTTAAATCCGTTTCCATCGAATTTACCTTCAAATGCAGTGCTTCCATCTCCTATCGGATCCCAATTCGCTACTTCGCTCAAATCAATATTATTTACCAATTTGAAATATTTATCTTTATTACCGCTTGTTCTCAAATAATCAAGTTGAGTAACAGTAGCAACCTCATAAGCATTTTCCCAAGAGCTACCATCACCGTTACCGGGAAAATCGAATTGTGCGCACACATTCGTCATTCCTCCGAAAAGGAAAAACATTGCTGTTAAATAAAAAGTAATCTTTTTCATTGTATTGAAAATTTAATTGTTGATATTATTCTGTTAATTGCATGAAAGACAGGTCGTAACCGCCCTGGTCGAATACGACTTTTATTTTTGTTGCGGATGGCAAATGCAAACTTCCCAAAAGCTCGGTTTTCCATGCATTGGAAGTGTTGGAAATATTCGTTTCCAAGACTTTTTGTCCGTCGGCATACAAAGTCATTTTGCCGGAAACTTTGCTTCGGAAACGGAGATTGATTTTGTATGTTCCGTTAGTTGCTTGATTCAAAGTGAATTGCAGCCATTCGCCATCTTTGATTTCGCCCACGTAATAGCCGTTCGACAGGGACGAATTATCGTTGGTCGATTTCCAAATATCCACGCCGTCGTTGCGATACTGTAAGCCTCTGTTCCATGCGGTATTAGTTGAACTTCCGCTGGTATTTTGATAATCGGTATCGCTCCACGATTCGCCCAATTTGCCCAAATCGTAATCGGTAAAATGAATTACTCCGGGTAAAATATGTTCGGCGAAGGGTTTGGCACCCTTGCCCAAAGGCGAATCGATCCAAGCGTAGGAATAATCGTGCATCAGGCGGCAATTTTCCAAACTGATATTTTCAATCATCTTTGTCATAGCGGTTTGCGTTTCCTTTGCCGAGGGTTTGGGCTTCGATTTGTCTTTGAAATAGGCAATCACTTTGTCCCATTCGGCAATCGGGCGGATGATGACGGGTCCATCCAGATTGTTGATTTTTTTCCACGGCCAATTCGCCCAGCCGATTTGGTTTTTGTCGCACAAAACGACCATATCAGTAAACCATGTATTGGAATTTTCGCCAATTTCGCCGCGCCACAAGGGTACGCGCCACTTGGTTCGCAAATCCAATTTACCTTGCAGATCGGCTTGCGTGTTTGGCCCCCAATAACCGTGAAAGCTCAAAGCGAGGTTGCGTTGCGGGTCGTAAGTTGCCAATTCGTCCATTCCGGCGTAATTGCCGCCCATGCAATTGCCTTCGAGAATGATCAAATGGTTTTTATCGACGGTTCGAATGGTATTGATAATGCGTTTATAGAGCGCTGTGAGCGGTTCGTTTTTCTTGCAATTACAACCGCGACTATTGCCCGAATTTTCGAAATCGTAATTGGGTTCGTTCAGCAAATCGTAACCGGCAATCCATTTTTTGTCGGCGTAGCGTTCGGCGATTTTTTGCCAGAAAACGACCGTCATATCCTGGTATTTTTCGTCGCGCCAAAGCGATTCGCCTTCTTTTTTATCGACAATATCCACTACTTCGCCTTGCGCTCCGGGAGCGGCGTGCAGGTCGAGAATCAAATAGATCCGGTTCTTTTCGCACCATCGTAAAAGATTGTCTGTTAGTTCGATGCCTTTGTTTTGATTTTCGATCCACTGATGATTTTCGTCGAAAAACAGATTGTAGTGCATCGGCAAGCGGATGGAATTGTATCCCCAAGCCGCTATTTGGTCGATGTCTTTTTCGGCGATGAAATACGCGAGCCAGTCTTCGTAAAACTTGTCGGCAGCATCCTTTCCCGCCAGCGATTCGAGGTAAGTGCGTATTTCGTGTTGCGGGCCAGACGTTCCAAGCATATAGCCCTCCTGTAACATCCATCCTCCGATGCCTACTCCTTTGAGGATGAGGTTTTTACCTTCACCATCGTGAATCAGGATGCCCGAAGCGTGGACGTAACCGCCGGTTGTTGTTTCCGGTTCGTCCGGCTTGTTGCCGGGATCGGTCATCGTATCGCGACAGACGAAGAACGAAAGCACGGCCGCCAGCACGAGCGAAACTTGAATGGTTCTAAGCATTATCTTTTTCATATATATAAATTGTTTATTGAGCGGTTGTTGCGCCCCAGCCTTCATTTTGCGGCATGAACTTTTCGATGTTCAAGTCGATGATTTCCTGTGGAATCGGCAAAGTCAAATGCTTGGGCGATTCCATCGACAAACGGGCGGGATTCGGACTGTAGGCTTGCACCCGTTCAAAGAATTTGCCGGTGCGCCATAAATCCAGTTTGCGTGGAATTTCGCCGTACAATTCACGGGCGCGTTCATCCAAAATATAATCAATCGAAACGTCGGATGCGGTAATGGGCGTCGCTCCGGCGCGTTCGCGAACTTGGTTGATGTACCACGCGGCGCCGTCGGTTTCGCTGTTGTTGCCTCGTTGATGCAAAGCTTCGGCCACAATCAAATAAGTTTCGGCCAAGCGGAAAACGTATATATCGCGCGTGGTAGCGTCGGCAAACCAACTTCCGGCCCGCGATTCACCGTCCCAACTCCATTTGGTAGGATACGGACGATAGCGGATTCCTTTTCGTGAATCAACTTTCTCGGCCTCTGTCAGCGCATCCCAATCGCAAAGTAATCGGTCGTTCAGCAAGGGATTTTTAAATACTTTCTGAACACAGGGAAATTTTCCGCGCACATCGGCCGCGTCGGTAAAAAGATTGTCTATCCAATAGGGCGATGCGAGAATGTAGGCCTTTCCCCGGCCGCCGTATTCGAGCATCACATCGCTTTTCGAGTCGATTCCGCTAACGCCTTCATACCAAACATTGTAGAAGAATCGCACGTGTCGCTCGTACAGTCCGGTTTTGTCGATCACATCGCCATCCACGATTTGAGGCAACAATTCGTAAGGTTCGTTTTGGATAACGAGCAAGCCTTCGGTATTCCCGGCTGTCCAATCTTGATTGTTCAATTGGAATAAATCCCAGAACGGATTTCCGTCCGCATGGGCGATTTGCGAACCGAAGCGGGTTTTCATCAATTGATAATGTCCCGATTCGATGGCTTCTTTTCCGTATTTTTCGGCATTCGGCCAATCCTGATTGCAGAGGTAAGCATAGGCCAGAAGGTGTAAAGCCGTTCCTTTGGTTATGCGGCCGTTTTGAATCTTCAGACTCATCGGATTCTCATACGGCTCCCATGCGAGGTAATCTTTCGCTTTCAATAAGTCGTTGATTACTAATTCCATCACTTGGCTTTTCGGATTGCGTTCCCAATTGATTTTTATCTCGTCGTAGATTTTATCCACAATGGGAATATCGCCGAAAAACTGTGTCAAATAAAAATGACCGTAAGCGTGGAAGAAATAAGCTTCGCCCTTGACCCGGTTTTCAAGCTTGGAATCTTTCCATTCCAATTCCTCACTTTTGGTAATGATGAGTTGCGCATTGGTAACGATCTTGTAGTAATAATTCCAAAGGTAGCTCACTTCACCGCTTTCGGAAGTGATGTCGAGTGCATCACATTTACCGAAACGGTATCCGTCTTCTCCCTGACGGCTGTGGTGGATGTCGGAAGGCGCCATCCAAAGTCCGAAAATCCGCCCGAAATCATTATCGTGAAAATAAACGGATGCGAGGCGGTCGTACAAGCCATTGGTTCCGTAACCCAAACCTTCTTCTGTTTCGTAAGCCATATCGGGACTTAAAACGGTACGCGGTTTTTCTTCCAAAAAATCGGTACAAGCGCACATCAACAACGCCGACAACAATACAAAATATATTCTTTTCATGATTTTTAATTTTTAGATTTTATGATTTAGAAAGACAAACGAACACCGAATTTACATTCTTTATTGTTGGGATACGAACCCAATCCGCCACCCGTTTCAGGATCGACAAACGGATAGGAATAGAACGAAAAGTAATCTTGCAACGAGCAGAAAACAGCCGTTGATTGAATACCAACCGGTTTCAACCATTTGGCCGGAAGATCGTAATTGAGCGTAATGTTCTTGATTTTAAACCAGTCGGCTTTGAAAGTAAACAATGAACCGTGTTCGCTTTCGGTGTCGCCGGCGATGCTACCCGGCCGGGGAAAATAATTGTCGGGCGTTTCGGGCGTCCAATACGAGAAATTGAAATTGCGGAAACGCGGATCGTTGTAATATTGGTAAGTCGTCGATTTTACGTGTCCGAATGCGCCGTTGGCAGCTATCGCAAGCGTCAGATTCTTATATGAGAACGATGTACGCAAGCCCAAGAGATGAGGTGGAACGGTTACACCAACAATCTGGCGGTCCTTGTCGTTGATTGTATAGTCGATATTTCCATCGGCGTCCGGCACTTCTTCGAAGCGGGGCTTTCCCGGAACGGCGTTGTAAAGCGTGGCTTCATTGCTTCCCATATCACTTTCCTGCCATAGACCGATGCATTTTTGCGTGTAACGAACGCCGATCGGATGACCGATAAACCAGCGGTTGCCGATGTCGTCAATCTCTTTGCCGTAAATTTCTACAATTTTATTATCGTTGTAGGAATAAGTTCCGCCGATTTGCCATTCAAAATCCTTGATGCGAACGGGCGAAGCGGTCAAGTTGATTTCAAAACCTTGGTTCTGTACTTTGGCTGCATTGTCGCGAATATTGGTAACTCCCATCATGATAGGCACGTCGCGCGAAACCAGCAAATCATCCGACAATTTATGATAAAATTCCAAGGAACCGAAAATGCGGCCTTTG
>JAISWY010000426.1 GCA_031270925.1 Candidatus Symbiothrix sp. | reverse complement strand
CACCGGGGTACGGCTATGGAGATAGGCCAAACCCGACGCTACATCGCTCAATAATTTCCATGCAGCTGCTTCGGTAATATTGCCCACCAATTTTTGAGCGGAACCTTGTTCGCAAAACGGCATTACCAGATAGGGACGCTTGTCGAAATCGTCGAAATGGGTGGGTTTCAGCAGGTTGCTGTGGCTTTTGTCGAACAGCAGCGAAAATTCGTGACTGAACATTTGCACGCCCTCTTCGTCCAAACCGCCGGCGGAGGCGTAAACTTTCAGGGCGACCTGTAGATTATCTGCTTTTGTGTCTTCGGCAAGCCAAACTTCCGAAAAGCCCCCACTACCCAAACGCCGGATAAGGTTGTAGCGGGAGTGAAATTGAGTATATTCTTTTAGTTGCATTGTTGTATTAATTTTTTACAGAACCATTTTCCTCGTCATCCCTTAATGTAAGGATTGTTGCGTTAGCTTTTACCGCTTGTTCTTTCTTAATTCTTATTTTTAATTTTGTATTTTCCGCTATTACCCTCCAACAAACTTTATCGGTAGATTTTAACTTACCTTGATTATCCTCTTTAACTGTTTGCGCCAACTGGGTATAAGATCCATATTGTATCTGTACTCCCGCTTCTCCTACAAATTTATCTAAAATTTTGTTAAGACAAGCCGTAGTATCCGAAACCAGAATGTAATAAATATCTTCATCATGATTATTTAGCGTTTGATCTTTCAATATTTGCACACCACCGTTTGAAGCAGGCGGATTTTTAGCAGCGCTTTTCGATTTTTCTTTTGGCGCCGATTCAATATCTTTATCTTTCTTGATTTCTACTTCTTCTTCCTGACAATCTTGAATGTTTGCTGATATTGCGTTGTATATGCTATCATATTTATTATACAAAATTTGATTTTTCTTTAATCTTTCGAGAAGTTGTTTATAAGTGAGCGAGCCATTCTGTTGCCATTGTTTAATGTTTTGCGTATTCAAATTACCATATAAAGCAGAAATGCTGTCTAACTGATACTGCGTTTCCGTTAGATGCCTGTCGATAATACACTTGCCCTTCATTAACCATCCGACAGCGCCCAACAACACTACAACCAAAGCTATCAAAGTAATAATCAGCCCTTGGGTTTTACCTGAAAGTTTGTTGAGCGGATATTTTTTACCGGACGGTTTCGCTTCCGCTTTTTTTCCACCCGAAAGCACTTGACAGAGTCCGATAGTTACATTGTCGTGCCAGCCGGCATGTTGCGCCGCATCCCAGAGGGCGTCGCGGCAGGTCGCCATAGTGTCGCTGTTATCGGCAATCACTTCTTCTATTGCGTTGTTTCTCAGCACGCCGCTCAGCCCATCGCTGCACAGCAAGATTACATCGCCGTTTTGTAAAGGATAGGCTTCCACATCGGGTTTTGCGGTGCGAGACGGATCGCCCAGACTGCGGGTAATAATATTGTTGTTCGGATGGTCGAAAGCAAGCTCCCAGCTTAACTTTCCGGCATCTACCAGTTCCTGTACGTAGGAATGGTCGTGTGAAAGTTGTTCCAGTCCGTAAGCGGGATTGAAACGATAGGCGCGACTGTCGCCACACCAACCCACATACACCTTGTCGCCTACCAGCCATGCCAAGACAATAGTGCTGCCCATGCCCGATTTTTCGTCATCGGCGAAACTTTCCGCTTTGATGGCAGAGTCGGCGGCTATGATTATTTTTTCAATATATTTTTTAATGGCCGACGGCGAAGACACCACAGCATTCAAATCGTCGTTGGAAAAATGCTGTATTACAGTTTCCACAGCCAGAGCAGAAGCCTCTTTACCGGCATTCATACCGCCCATGCCGTCGCACACAACAAGCAATGCGCCGTTTTTGCTCAATGCAATTTCCTTGTCGGTATTGAAACCCCAGTTTTCTTTCGAGAGGTTACTGCTTAACTGGAAATTATCTTCGTTTTCCGGTCGCCCGGCCGCTTCGCAACGGGCTGCCATCCTGAATTTTATTACGCTCATATTTCCTTTATTTTTTATATTTTGTTATATTTTTATCAGTTGCTGTTTTTTTCAATCAGTGTAGGTTTAACAACTTGCTTATTACAATTTTTTTTGTCCGAGACAGTCGCCTCCTCAACCGTTTCATTTACAACAGGTAGAAGCTGCCATTTTTCTCCACTTGCAGAATGAAGTGTAGCCAAGAGACGAAACGAAAGCACACCTATACCGGTTACTTCGGGCAAAACATAAATACCGCCCACAACCGTTTTCCCGGAAGGAACCTTGGGATTTATTTCGTAAACGGATTTGTCTGCTTCGGTTTTCATTTCCCAACGGTAAACAACGAGGCTCAATTTGGCGACGCTATCCGATAATAAGGCTTGACCGGCGACAACACATACCAGCCATCCTTCGTTTTTATCGGCCAATTCTTTGACCGATAAACCTTCATTCCCAAATTGGGAGCCGGGCATGAAATAACTCGCATTTTCCAAGATTATCTCGGCTTCATTCGTTTTGAAAGCGGCGAATTGATCGGTATAAACGCTATCATTCCATTGACGGTATTTCGATTCCGAAAGGACAGGTTTATACTCTTCACTGCCGTTATACGGCTCAAAGCGGCTGTCGGTTTTCCAAGGATATAAAGCCGAATTGTCTATCAAATATCCTTCTTGCGTTTTCACGGCAAGCGAGTAGGATTCGCCGAAATAGTCTTTGCCGTCGGCGCCGTAAAAAGCGCCGGCGCTGTCCTGTAACTGATAACGCTGATGAATAACTACAAAGCTGTTTTTAACAGCGTCTTCGATTAACTGATTGGAAGTCGAAAACGGATTATAGGTTTGGGCAATCAACGATTGCCCAAACAACAATAATGACAAATAAACAAATTTCACTTTCATAACCATTTTACTTTTGAATTTTACTAATCGGAACCATCAGGTCGTATTGTTGCTGTTGTTGGGTCAAATGGCCGGTTTCATCCACTTGTTGCGTACTGCTGCCTAAGCGAGAAACAATACCCACCACAACCAGGCGGTTATTTCGCAATACGAAAACAGGCCCTCCCGAATTTCCATGAGCAACCCCTTGCGATACCATAATGCAATCGTCGGTATTTAAGCCGTCGCGTGAAACGGACATCTTGTTATAGATCGGTTCAATGAGTTTTTCTCCGTCATCAACACCCAATCCGGCAGGAAATCCCAATACGTGCATTTCTTCTCCTGCTTTCAGAGAGACGGAAGCCGAATAATCGACCGTCAAACCCGAACTTTTAGGCACATAAGCATAAGCCCAATCGGAAGACCACATTTTTCCCGTACCGAAACTATTTCCGGGAGTAGCAAACCTCAGTTTGAGCGGATTACCTTCATCATCAAACTCAATTTCCTTAACAACATCATAACTTCTGTTTATGACAAAATCGGAACTTCTCAGTGTAAATTTATCATTCGTTGAATAGGCTGTAATTTCGGAATACACCTTAAAATTCTCGTATGATTCCGCTCCGATATTGGCAATCACCTCCTCTTCGGAAGAAGGATACAACCAACTTTCAACACAATGTCGAGCCGTAACAAATCGTCCATCGGAAAGCAAAAACCCGCTTCCTCCCGAACGTCCTATCAATTTCACCTCACCATCTATATCGCAATAGGTTTTGGTTGTGATGTAATATACGCTTTGTTTTAAAGGTGCAATTAATGCAGCGATATTTTGCGAGGGCGAAACAACCTCCTTTATAACCGTCGGTTTTTGCGGCGGAAGATTGCTGATAGAATCCACGAGGCTCTTTAATTCGCCGTTTTTATAAATTAGTTTACCGATAGCGCTTTCGTATTCATTCAGTTTACCACCCGACCAAATACCATAACCGACGCCGCCTGCCGTAACAAGGAACAACAAAACACAAAGCACCGTTATCGCCGTCTTGTAAGGCTTCAATGCTTGTTGGCGGAATAAGCTCAGGCGGCGCGAAAGCCCGATACTGCCTACCGTTGCCTTGTTTCCGGTGGGAATGATAAACCCAAGCCGCGGTCCGCCGGTGGCAAGTTGAATATCGTCGCCGCTTTGCAGATACCATTCTCGCTGAACGGGCTTGCCGTTTAGTAATGTAGGATTGGTTTGAGAAATTTGTACCAATTTCCATTTGTCGCCGTCTTTGACGATGGCGGCGTGCCGGCGGCTAACCGTAGGGAAACTTTCGTCGAAACGCACTTGGCAGCGCGAGTCGCGACCCATCTCGATTTGGTCAACGATAATTTCCTGAGATTCGCCCGCCTTATGAAATTTCGAACTGATTTTGTGTTCGAGAATATAATATGATTTTCCCGAACCGCCGAAAAGCGACCCCATACCGGCTCCTATACTACCGGAAAGAGTCTTTTTGTAGGGTTGTGTTGCTTGTGCCATAATTTTTTTAATAAATGTTCTGTAATTAATTTCTAATTTTCTTGATAAGCCCTTTTACAATGAGATAAAGCCCTTTTATGATATACACGCCTCCTAAAACAAAAGCGCCAATAAAGATACGATTACTACTTACAGCAGAGGCAATACTACCTGCAACGGCAATACCAAGACCTGCGAGAAGTTCGATTCCTCCATTTTTTATATCTTTTGAACCGTTCTCAATAACAATATCAGAGTTTAGTGCGTTGTCAGAGATAAGCGTTCGTTTCGTTTGCGAAGTTTTTTCTCTTTCGTTATGACGTTGATACTGACTAATATCAAATTTAGCATTCATAATATAACTCGTTATTTTTTATTCGCTACCAATTTTTATAAAGCCCAAAAGAACAGAGAGCCTGCTATTAACAGAATGATAATGTAGAGCGCCAAGTCCAAAATACCGAGAATCAAACCGGCAATGCCACAACCTTTGCGTTTTTCATTCCGTTTGATACTGACCGCGCCGAAAATTACGGCAAGCGTGCCGAGAATTATTCCAAACAGGAAAATCCCGACAATGCCGCAAACAAGAGCCGCCACGCCATAGCCCGAATTTACAGATTCTTCCGATAGATTGGGTCTGTAACTGTTTTTCGGCGGCTGATTGACATTTACCACAACGGGTTGATTATTGTCCCTTCCGACAGTTCGTTGCGTATGACGAGCGGTTGCTCCACCGGCTACATATCTTTGCCACGGAATCGTAGTACGCCCAATACGCACCATATCATTTGGATTGAGGTAGTATTCACTCGTTATCCGTCTTTCATTTACATACGTTCCGTTGGTGGAATTTAAATCGACGATGCTGCATCTGCCGTAATCGTCTTGCGTTATTTGGCAATGGCGGCGCGACGCTTTTTCGTCATCGACCGTAATGGTGTTGCTGGAACTTCTGCCTGCTGTTATTACTTTCATGATTTTATTGAATCTAAATTATTATTACTAAGGGGAATAGGTATCTCCATCCCAACTACCTGTTGTTATACTGCCATTGTAATCTATGTAAATACCATATCCATCCCGTATGCCATCCTGCCAGCCGCCAAACCAAAGGCCTCCGTTACCCCACAAGAATATGCCGAGTCCATGCCGCTGTCCATCTTTGGTTTCTCCGATATATTTATTTCCACTGTCATAATTAATCGTTTTGAACCTGTACGAAGACTCTTCATATCCATCCGGAGTATAACTTGATGACGGATAATCGTTTGTGTATGTACCATAATCAATAAAAACGCCATTTGGCCCATAACAAGTTCCGTATCCCGATTTAAGCCCTTCTTCCCATCGTCCTGTATAAAACTTACAATTCGGACAATTGCTTATATGATAATCGTCTTTATTGACTATATAAATTCCCTGACCGTGTCTTTTATCATTACTCCAGCTCCCAACATAAATAGACCCGCTGCCGGCAAAAAATACTGCACCAAGTCCTGAAAACGTTGTTCCTGTCATTTGGCCCTTGTACTTGCTTCCGTCACTATAAGAATACGACGGATTATTAATTATCGCTTCTTTCAACTTAATGTACCAACCGTCGCTTAATAAAGAAAATTTTATATTATTTTCATTGGTTGAGGAAGATTTCCCTTTCTGTTTGATATTTACTCTTATAATTTCATCACCTGCCTGTACATTAAAATAATCGGTTCGCTCGTCCGTTGAAGTGTTTGCACTTGCCGAAAGACTAATATATGTTGAGTAGTGGGTTTTAGTGATCCAACTTGCCACACCGACGGGCGTACTCCAAGAGGCAGCATTGGTATATACATTGACGGTTTCAGTTCCGCCGCCGGCTTCAAACACCACTTCGGTAGTTGATAAGCTTAAAGAAATCGATTCTTGCTTAGCTTGCTGACGAATAGATACTCTCACTTGTTTACCACCTGCATTCACGTAAAAATAGTCATCCCGCAAACTGCTGCTTATATTTGCCGCACAATTCAGAATCAGTGAAGTTCCCGATTTTTTCGCCGGGCACCAGCTCGATTCCGCCGAGACCGACCAAGACGAAGCGTTGGTTCTTACGGTCAGGGTTTTAACGCCTCCCTTTGCAGCAAAATAGACTTCCGTTTCGGATACATGCAGGCTTATTGCTTTCGGTTTCGGACTGGGTGTATTCTCTCCTCCACTTGGGACAGACGTTGTTGGTTTTTTGATTTGCGCATCTGCTCCAAACAAGAAAAAGCCTGCCAACATTAATGTAATTATTCGTTTCATAAGATTCGTAACTTTTTAATATCCTTCCACTCTTAATTTCACATCGCCAATCGAAATAATATCTCCCGGCCGAAAAACGATACCATATCCCGTTACTTCGGTAGAATTAACATAAGTGCCGTTCAAGGAATGTTTCCAATTGTCAGTTGCGGCTCTGTCCCACTGCCCGTCGCGGATATACCATTGTCCTGTAGAAAAATCCACTTCCAGCGTACAGTGTTTGCGCGAGATATAGCAACTTTCTTCTTCCCTGACCGGCAAAAGATTATTTACGCTTGCATCTTGCCTTCCCACCGTGATAACACGCCGCCCGCCGTGCAAGAGTTCGTCGAGTTTATAAGTTCGCCCATACTCTTCGCCCTGCATAATACGCAACAATACGCCGTTATGGATACTCATTTGCGGAGCATTGTCATTGTAAGTCGGCTTGTATGAACTGTTTATATTCTTGCTGTCATCAGGCATCAATTCCAATACTTTATCAATCGTTGGCAATCGCTCCTTATAATCAGGCATAAGGCAACCCTCTATCACTTTGCAGAAAGCGACATTCCGTTTTTGCAAAAGAGTGCGATTCCAATTTCCGTTTTCGCCGTTCCGTATATAAAGCACCACATCGTTTTCGTTGTTCAGTTCACCGAAAGGCAATTTGCCGGTAATGAGTTGGTACATCATTACGCCGAAAGAAAAAATATCGGTGGTGGGCAAAACCGTAGCATCGCCTCGTTTGGGTTTGACTTGTTCGGGCGGCATATAGGCGTAAGTACCGAAAATCTGTGTTGGCTTGCCCATAATATTGCGCTCGGTCATACGCTTATTGCGGTCGCCCGAAATGCCGAAATCGGTCAGAACCGCCGAGCCGTCTTCGCGCAACAGCACATTTTCGGGTTTCAGGTCGCGATGCACTTTTCCGCAGGCGTGCAAGTCTTTCAAGCCATAAAGCACTTGTTTTCCTATTTTTGTCAAATCGGGATTACGCAACTGCAAAAGGTCGCCGCCGGGGCAAAACTCCATTACAATATACGGATTGCCTTCCACCAAACCGTGGTCAAGCGAATGTACCAGATAATTGCTGCTGATTCGTCCTGTTTCAAATTCCATATCGAAACGATCCACCAACTGCTGACGAATATCGGGATGGACTTCCCAAAGTTTTAACAATTTCAAGGCATAAATATCGCCCTTGCTGTCCTTTACTTTGAAAACTTTACCGAAACTACCTTCACCAAGTTCGTTTTCTACTCGATACTTTCCGCCAATGCGATCGCCTTTTCCGAAATCGCAACGTTGTACTACTGTTCCCATCTCGCTTTTATTCTATTTTCGGAATTATCATCAATACAAGTTTAGTTGAACCGATAGCGATAATATCATTGTTTGCCAATTCTCCTTCATCAATTAATTCTCCATTAATAAACGTGCCGTTAACCGATTGCTCGTCTTTGAACTTGAACTTGCCATCTACCGCACGATACAAAATAGACAAATGTTTGCCTGATACGCTATCATCGCCTTTGATAACCGCATTATTCTCACATGATTTACCAACAAAATTCCGGCCTTCATACAAGGGGAAAAACTCGCCAAGCGGCGTATGACTGTAAGTTACCAGAAATCCAACAATCTTTTTGCCGGCAGAACGGGCGGGTTCTTCGGTTTTCTTGTCGGAATTTTCACCGGAAATATCTTTTGAAATTTCCGCGCCTTTAATAACTGTGCCGCCAAATGATTTTCGGGATGGTTTCGGCTTTGGCTCTTCCTTTTCCGGAACGGTAGGATTTCCACCTAAATTGTTACCGCACTGAGGGCATTGAATATCGCCCGGGCGAACCGGATAACCACATTCGGGGCAACCGGCCACTGTTTTTTTCAAGTCGAAGCCACCATTTGCATCAAGCCCTTGTGCTGCCTGCCGGACAGTAGGAGTATTCGAATCACCAAATGATTGTTCGAGCGGCACGCCGCACTTTTCACATTTTGTATTCCCGCCGGGATTGTCCCAACCACAGTTTTCGCATCGCATAATCTTTTACTTTTCTTGATTTATATTTGATATTCATTTTTTTCTTCATCGTACAATTCAAGCTGCTATTTATACTATATAATCATCTTTTATTGATTATTCCGATAAATATTTGCAAAATTAAATCAAAATATTAGAAAAACAAATAAATTTTTCATTTATTTTTTCATTTTTGCAAAAAAAATAAATAAATACGGTTAAATCTTTTCTTGAGGTGCTGTTGACTTTTCGATGCAGCTCAATTAAAATTAGATGTCGCCACGCGGTCGCTTCGCTCCCTTGGTCGACAGGACGGGACGGTCAAGGGAAAAAGGGAGTGAACAGGGATCAGTTGCAAAACCCTGTGTTAAGTAGAAGCGACAGACCGCAGGTCTGAATGTTAATAACCCCCCATGAAGCGAAGCGATTGGGGGAGAGAGAAATAACCACTCTCCCCTCAACCCCGAAGTGGGTTGAATATATCTATTAACAAGTAGAATTTATTTCGAATATTCAACCCTTCGGGTTGAGGTGGTCGATGTATTTCTCGCACCCCCCAATCGCTTCGCTTCATTGGGGGTTATTCTTATTCAGACCTGCGGTCTGTTGCCTCTGCTAAACACAGGGTTTTGCAGGTGACCCGAGAACAGGCTG
>JAISWY010000391.1 GCA_031270925.1 Candidatus Symbiothrix sp. | reverse complement strand
CCAAATACGGCTTTCACGGAAGCTTTGGCCTTCGTTTTCCAACAACGCGATTTAGAATTGTTGGGTATAAAAAACACGAGCGCCGACGATTTGGAAGTGTTAGACAAAGCTTGGCAATTATACGAAATCGGTGGTGTTTCGTTGCTTGATATTCAAGTGTGGAAATGGCTATACGCGCATCCCAAAGCCACATCCGAGCAATTGCGCGACGAAACCATTCGCTTGTCGAAAGAAATCTGGAACCGTTATTACACTCCCGTTTTCGGCGTCGAAGACCAAACGATTTTGGCGATTTATTCGCACAGCATCTCGTATCCCTTGTATCTGACTGCTTATTCCTACGGCCAAATCATTCAGTTTCAATTGGAAGAATATTTGAAGGGTAAAGATTTTGCATCGGAAGTCGATCGCATTTACCGCTTGGGATGTTTGACGCCCAATCGTTGGATGAAAGCGGCTACCGGTGAAGCGGTTTCGGTGGAGGCGCTTTTAGCGGCAATTCGGAAATGTTCATTTTAAATCACAATTTTATTTTTGTATATCTAAAATGGCGCAACACAACGATTTAGGAAAAGCAGGCGAAACCGTAGCCATCGAATATCTGAAAAATCATGGTTACCGCATCCGCCACGTCAATTGGCGCAAAGGACATTGGGAACTCGATATTGTCGCTGAAACCGACGACGAATTGGTTATCGTGGAAGTGAAAACGCGAAGCGGCAGTTGGGATGCGCCCGAAGATGCCGTTACTAATACTAAAATCAAGCATATAATCGCTGCCACAGACTTTTACATCAAATGTTTTAATGTAGATTTAGATGTTCGTTTCGACATTATCGCCCTCATCGGAAACGAACCGAATTTTGAAATCGAACATATTGAGGATGCGTTTTATCCGCCGGTGCAAACTTACCGAAGATGAATATTATTCGACTGAAAACCATCGATTCTACCAATCGTTATTTGAACGATTGGGCTGCCGGGCAAGACTTGGAAGAATACATAACCATCGTGGCTGAACAACAAATCGCAGGACGCGGACAGCACGGCAATCGTTGGGATACGGAAGCCGGTAAAAATCTCACATTCAGTCTATTGCTTTATCCTGATTTTTTGCCGCTTTCACAACAATTCCTTTTGTCGGAAGCGATTGCCTTGGCCGTTTACGATGCGTTGAACAGCCTGATTGCCAATGCGCTTCTCCCCCATTCGTTTCAAATAAAATGGCCGAATGATATTTATTTTGAAAACCGGAAAATCGCCGGTATTTTAATTGAGAACGAACTTATCGGAACAAAAATCGAACGATCGATTGTCGGTATCGGCCTCAATATCAACCAAGAACAATTTTCCGATGAACTTCCGAATCCGGTTTCATTGAAACACATAACCGGAGAAACGACTGATTTGGATTATCTTTTGGAATTGATTATCAAGCATATAACAAAACGATACGAACAACTAAAATCCGGCGAAACGGATTTAATCTGCTCGGATTATCATGCTGCTTTATATCGCAAAGCCAATTTCCATCCTTACGAAGATAAAGATGGAGTTTTTTCTGCTTGCATCCGTTCAGTAGCCGATAATGGTGTTTTACGTTTGCTTACTGCTTCGGGCGAGGAGCGATTGTATTCTTTTAAGGAAATAAAGTATAAGTAAAATAAATCACTACCGAATAGTTACTTTTACTTTTTTCGACATTTTCAATAATAAGTGATAAATTTGGTTTAATTTTGTACTTTCTATTTTAATTAATATTACTCAAAAAAGAATAAAATGAAATTATCTGTAATCGGAAGCGGCAATATGGGAGGCGCCATTGTTCGCGGTTTAGTGCAAGGGACTGTATTTCAACCGGATGAGATTACGGTTATTGATGTAAACGAAGCGCCGTTGAAATCTTTGCAAGCGTTCAATCCGGCTATTCAAGTTGCTTTGAGCGATTATAGCAGTGTAAAAGCGGCCGATATAGTGCTGTTGGCCGTCAAGCCGTGGTTGGTAAAAGATGTCTTGGCCGACATCAAATTCCAATTGAATTATTCAAAACAAATATTGATTTCGATTGCAGCCGGTGTGAGTATCGACAGTATGAATGAATTATTGCTCAAAGCCAACGACGAAATCGCTTTGCCGGCATTGTTCCGTTTGATTCCCAACACGGCGATTGCTGTGCGCCAAAGCCTTACGTTGATAGCAACGAAAAACGCATCATCGGAACAAACCGATTTGTTATTGCAGATTTTCAACGAATTGGGAAGCGCCGTCGTCATCGACGAAAGCAAAATGTCGGCAGGAACAGCATTAACGTCTTGTGGCATCGCTTATTTCTTCCGTTACGTGCGTGCTGCTACTTTGGCCGGCGTAGAAATGGGATTTTATCCGCAAGAAGCGCAAAATTTAGTCGTGAAAACCATGTTGGGAGCCGCTGCTTTATTGGACGAAACCAAGCAAAATCCCGAAACGGAAATCGACAAAGTAACCACACCGGGCGGAATTACCATCAAAGGATTGAACGAATTGGAAGCCAATGGTTTTTCCAATGCCGTTATTAAAGCAATAAAAGCCTCTAAATGAGGCTCTTATTTGTTGCTTTTGATTTTTTTGATTTTACTTAATTTGCAATCCAGCTATCCATCTCTTTGATAGCGGCATTAAATACTTTGTTGGTTTCCATCATATTACGAACGGTATTGATGGCATGAATGACCGTTGCATGATCGCGGCCGCCAACCAAACTTCCGATATGCGCGCACGAATAATTGGTATAGTTTTTTGCAAAATACATGATGACTTGTCGAGCCAATGCCATCTCACGTTTGCGTGAAGTGGAAAGAATGTCTTGCATGTCGAGCTTATAATACGAACTGACGGTTTGCTTAATGCAGTCGATGGTAATGACTTTTTTCTGTATTTTAACCACCTTGCTGACGATTTGCCTTACCACTTCCATATCAATTTCTTTCCGCTCGACAATCGAACGAGCGACTAACGAAACGATAATACCTTCCAACTCGCGTATATGATCGGTAACGTGGGTAGCGATATAATCAATAAATTCGTCGGCAATCGTGATGCCGTCTTGTTTGGCGCGATTGTAAATGATTTTTTTACGCAATTCCAAATCCGGTTTTTGCAGTTCCAGCATCAATCCCCATTTCAAACGGCTTGTGAGGCGCTCTTCCAAACCTTGAATGTCGGCCGGCGCTTTATCCGCTGTTAAAATCAATTGCTTGCCAATTAATTTGAGATGATTAAAGATATGAAAATAAGATTGTTGCGTTTTTTCCTTGCCGGCCAATTCGTGAATATCGTCCAGAATCAGGACATCTACGCCTTGGTAAAAATGAACAAATTCGTTATGTGTATTTTTTTTGCGGGCTTCCGTAAATTGTATTTCAAACGAATGTGCCGAAATGTAGAGTACTTTTTTCTGTGGATTGAGTTCCAATATTCTATTACCGATAGCTTGGCTCAAATGCGTTTTTCCAACGCCGGTTTGCCCAAATAAAAGGAAAGGATTGAATCTTTTTCCCGGTTCTTCGGCAATTTTCAAAGCAATTGAACGAGCGATTTCGTTACTGCTTCCGACGAGAAAGTTATTGAAATTGAGTTTTGGATTCAATTTCGGATCCCATACCGAATGAGGAATGGCTTCCGGAGCCTTATTTGATTTA
>JAISWY010000364.1 GCA_031270925.1 Candidatus Symbiothrix sp. | reverse complement strand
GAATTGGAAGGCAGCAACAATATTATTATGATTACCACCGAACGATACAACGAATATCCGATGATTATCAAAGGATACGGAGCTGGGGCTTCGGTAACGGCCGCCGGTGTATTTTCGGATATTATCAGTATTGCAAACATTCGATAAATTATGGTAATACCTGAAATACAGTCAATTAAGCAACGGTTCGGAATTATCGGGAACAATCCTTTCCTGAATCGCGAAATCAAAAAAGCCCTGCAAATTGCGCCCACCGATTTAACCGTTTTGATTACCGGTGAAAGCGGCGTGGGCAAGGAATCGTTTCCGCAAATCATTCATCAAAACAGCGCCCGTAAGCATGGACCGTATATCGCCGTCAATTGCGGCGCCATTCCCGAAGGAACCGTCGATTCGGAACTGTTCGGACACGAAAAAGGCTCATTCACAGGCGCTTTGGCCGATCGCAAAGGCTATTTTGAAGTGGCCGACAAAGGTACCATCTTCTTGGATGAAGTGGGCGAATTGCCGATAGCCACCCAAGCTCGATTGTTGCGCGTATTGGAAAACGGCGAATTTATGAAAGTTGGCTCGGCCAAAGTGCTGAAAACCGATGTACGAGTAGTTGCAGCAACGAATATTGATTTTGTACGCGCTATTCGCAACGGTAAATTCCGCGAAGATTTGTATTACCGCTTGAATACCGTGCCGATTTCCGTTCCATCATTACGCGAGCGACGGGAAGATATTTTCCTGTTATTCAGGAAATTTGCATCCGATTTTTCCGAAAAATACCGGATGCCGGCTTTGCAATTAACACCCGGAGCCAAAGAAGTATTAATTAAATACCGCTGGCCGGGCAATGTGCGCGAATTGAGAAATATCACCGAACGAATGTCTATTTTCGAACGTGAACGCGAAATCACAGCCGAATGTTTGAAAACCTATCTTTCGGCGCCCAATATGGAACAGTTGCCGGCGATCATTCCGCATGAGTCCGATAATCAATCATTTGCTAACGAGCGCGAAATATTGTACAAGATATTGTACGATATGAAAAAAGACATCAACGATTTGAAAAAGTTGGTTCCCGGCTTGGTAAACACGAATACAAATTACGACGAATCCATTTTCAACGTGCCGCAAACGCCACCGGTAACTTACACAGTGCATCACGAAGAAGAGCCTGTGCAATACGCCGAAGTTTCGGAAGAGAAAGAACCCGAACGGCCGCGATCGCTCGAAGATGTAGAAAAGGAACTGATTATCCAATCCTTAGCGCGACACAAAGGCAAACGGCGCAATGCCGCTCAGGATTTGAAAATTTCGGAACGAACGCTTTACCGTAAAATCAAGGAATATGGCTTGGAATAAATTTGATAATAGTAAACGAGTTGATAGTAAACGAGTAAACAAGTCGGTTTATCGTTTCCTTGTTTACTCGTTTACATGCTTACTCGTTTCCTGTACGATTTCGTATTCGTTCCAAGGTGGAAAATTGAATTACGATGTGGTCAAAACCATCACGATTCAGGATTTTCCGAACCGTGCTGCTTTGGTCTATCCGCCTTTGGCGCCCGCTTTCGATCAGGCTTTGCGCAACCGTTTTATCGAGCAAACCCGATTGATGCCGGTCGATAACAATGGCGACATCGAAATAGAAGGCGAAATTACCGGCTACGACGTACAAGGAACGGCAGTAAAAGACGACGCCTACGCCTCACGCACTAAATTAACAGTTACGATTCGAGTGCGCTATACCAACCACAAGGAAGAAGGCAGCGATGTAGAGCAAACTTTTTCGGCTTTCCGCGAATACGACGCCACACGCTCGTTGGATGAAGTGCAGGACGGTTTAATTCGTGAAATCGTGGACGAACTGATCGATATGATATATAATGCAACGGTCGCTAATTGGTAAAACAATAAAACACAAGCAATTATGAGGTCGGAAGAAATGATTGGATGGATGAACGAAACGGTTACCGATAATAAGGAACGAGTTTCGGAATTATCAAATTTAGTCGAGGAATATCCCTATTTCCAAACGGCCCACGTGCTTTTTACGCAATATTTGAAAGCCGTAAAAGACAGCCGATTTCAAACCGAATTGCGCAAAACGGCCTGTTATGCCGGCGATCGCACCAAATTGTTTTATCTAATTGAAAATAAATCGTTTTCGGCCGACAAACTGAATGAACTGGAAAAAGTTGAAGCCGCCTCCCATTCTCCTTTCGATTGGATCGACAGTTTCTTAAAAGAGAAAAAAGATACCCCAGCGGTCTCAAAACAATCGACGGACGAAAAAACAACTCTCCCTTCCGAAGCCCTTATCGAAACGCCGACCGCAACCGATTACATCGGTTTCATTTCAAAAACTTCCACTAAAACGGAAAAAGAAACAGAACCCGCGCCGACCGTCGTTTTGCAACACCAAGACTTGATCGACAGTTTCTTGGAAAAAGATAAAGACTCAAATATAAAAATACAGCTCCAAAAAGAAAACGAAAAAGAAAACGAATCATCCTCCGATGATTATCCCTTAGAAAGCGAAGAGCCTAATTTTCTGTCACTTACATTGGTCAAAATATACATCCGCCAGAAAAAATACGACAAAGCTTTGGAAAGTCTGAAGAAATTAAATTTGCTTTATCCGGAAAAAAATCGTTACTTTGCAGACCAAATTCGATTTTTGGAAAAATTGATTAATAATACAAAAAAATAAATTTTAAAAATGGACGTCTTTTTATCTATTTTATTAGTGATTGTAGCCATCTTTTTGGTACTGATTGTGATTGTTCAAAACTCCAAAGGCGGCGGTTTGGCTGCCGGTTTCGCCAGTGGTAATCAAACATTGGGCGTTCGTAAAACAACCGACTTTTTGGAAAAGGCAACTTGGTGGTTGGCCGGTTCATTGGTGGTAATCAGCATTGCAACAACCATTTTCGCTCACCCGAAAAACATCGTAAGCGATGATTCGATTATTAAAGACGATATCATCGAAACCACTACCAAACAAGATGCGAATGCCTTGCCGCCGGCATTCGACCAAACATTTCCGGTTCAAAACGAAGCCCCCACAGAATAATTTTCGCTTCTTTGCTCCGGTTAAGTAAATATGGACAATAATTACATTGTATCGGCTCGGAAATACCGCCCCTCTACCTTTCATTCGGTAGTAGGGCAAAAAGCCTTGACTACCACGCTCAAAAACGCCATTCAAAACAATAAACTGGCACACGCCTATTTGTTTTGTGGGCCGCGCGGGGTGGGAAAAACAACTTGCGCCCGCATTTTCGCGAAAACCATCAATTGCATGAATCCGCAAGCCGACGGCGAAGCCTGCAACCAATGCGAATCATGCAAAGCGTTCAACGAAAACCGTTCCTATAATGTATATGAATTGGATGCCGCTTCGAACAACACGGGCGATGACATCCGTTCGCTGACCGACCAAGTGCGGATTCCGCCGCAAATCGGGCGATACAAAGTGTATATTATCGACGAAGTCCACATGCTTTCAATGACCGCTTTCAATGCTTTTTTGAAAACATTGGAAGAACCGCCGCACCATGTCGTGTTTATTTTGGCAACGACGGAAAAGCATAAGATTATTCCAACCATCCTTTCGCGCTGTCAGATTTACGATTTCAGCCGGATTACGATCAACGATATTGTCGACCATTTGGAATATGTGGCTAAAAGCGAGAACGTTACGGTAGAACGCGAAGCCCTCAACACCATCGCTCAAAAAGCCGATGGAGGCATGCGCGACGCCCTTTCGATTTTCGACCAAGTCGTCAGTTTTTCGGGTGGAAATGTTACCTATCAATCGGTTATCGCCAATCTGAATGTATTGGATTACGATTATTATTTCCGATTAACCGATTCATTGTTGGCCGGAAATATTCCCAAAAGTTTATTGATTTTGGACGAAATCATACGAAAAGGCTTCGACGGACAACACATCGTTAGCGGTTTGGCTAATTTCTTCCGCGACATCATGGTTTGTAAAGATCCGCAAACGCTCGTCCTGTTTGAAGTGGGCGATGCCGTGAAAGAAAAATACACCATTATGGCGCAAAAATGCACAACGGATTTTCTGTACAAAGCGCTCGAATGGGGCAACGAATGTGATTTGAATTATCGGTACAGTAAAAATAAGCGGCTGTTAATCGAAATTCTCCTTATCAGGCTTTGCCAATTTAATCATCAATCTTCTCCGGTTGATGATAAAAAAAAAATAAAGATTGAACCTCTGGTTGCCGCAGAGGAAAATGGCCAACCCGAAAAATCGGCCACAATAACAACGCAACAGGTATCGCATTCGGAGCAAACCGTTCAATCGAATCAACCGAATCAGCCGCAGCCGAATAATCTATCCGGCAACAACAAATTACGCTTCTCGTTGAAACAGCCTGTCGAATCGTCGTCTAATGAAAATATCCCAACGGAACAAATACAACAAATCGTCGTTTTAGACAAGCCGTTCACTCAAGAAGATTTAGTACGTGTGTGGAAAAACTATGCCGAAACGGAAGAAAGCGACGCGCACCTGAAAAACACCGTATTGAATATCCTACCGCAAATCGGCGAGCAAAACAAAATCCTTGTCGAAACGGTTAATCCCGACCAGCAACAAAAATTAAAGGATAAATCGGCCTCCATTCAAGCCTTTTTATCCCAACAACTGCAAAATAATCAAATCTCGCTTGCTATCTCGCTTATAGAAACCGGCAACGCCACAACACCCTATGCCGGAAAAGAAATTTATCAATTTATGGCCGAAAAACATCCGGCCATAATTGATTTAGTCAATGAATTTAACTTGAAATTGACGGATTAATTCAAGTTGTGGCTTCCCTGCTTACGGCTCAGTTGCAAACCCCTGTGTTAAGTAGAAGCAACAGACCTGCGGTCTGTCGCCTCTGCTAAACACTGGGTTTTGCAGGTGACCCCCGCTTACTCCGACGGTCGGGAATAAACAGCACAGCGTCGGCTGCTACCACATTGTCGGCGTTTTTGTTGGATATTTCGATGTATGCGTTTTTGCCTGTTTGCAGCGAAAACCGACCGAGTTCGACCCATTCTCCGCTGGTTTGCCCTTCCACGACAATATCGTTCCGATTGATGATTTTTTCCGTTGCGTTGATTCCGTCGAATATTGTTATCGACGTAAGGGTGGAACCTTCGTTCAATTTCGGATAGTAAATGTAAATCCGGTAATCGCCGGCTATTTGTATATCCGGTTGATATAGAATTGATTTGGCGATTTTTCCTTTGGAATCGTCCACAAAGAAATCGGGGCCATAGCTGCGATAGGTGTCGTAATTGAAACTCCATTCGCCGTTTAGTGTAACCGAGCTTTTGTCGTTGTTGTCAATTAATATTTCAGGAATGCTTCCATCCGCCAAGGGATTGTTAGTCAGTTCTTTTTGAATTTGATTAACATTAACATCCTGAATAATGCTTTGTTGCTCAATAGCCAAACAAGCGGCCACGGCAGCCGATTGCGCCAAAACCATGAACACCGGTTCCATCCGAATCGAACCGTAAGCAATGTGGGACGCCGATAAGCAAACGGGTACAAGTAAATTGGTTACTTCATTTTTTTTCGGAACAATCGCCCCATAAGAAATCGGGTAGGGTGGGAAACCGCCGATTTCGACATTGCCCTCGTTTTTCACGTAGCCGTTCACAACGATGCGGTCGCAGTTGTGCGAATCCATTGTATAGGCCGCCCAGCCTACGGTGTTTGTGGCAATCTCATGGCCGGTGCAGTGGTGTTGGGTCATGACCGTTTCGCCGATCATCCGCCGCGCTTCCCGGATGTAGAGTTGGTGCGACCAATGATTGTTGTCGGTGTACTCGTCTTTCGGGTAGCCCCATTTTTGCATTTCGTTGTGGAACGATTCGGGAACTTGCTCGTCGTGTCCCAAGAAATAGAGGAAGCCCTTGGTGTAGTCTTCGTGGGCTTTCCATATTTCCGCTCGCCGCTTGTAATCGGCATCGGGATATTCCCAATTCATTCCGATCATATCGGTGGAGACGCCGCCGTTGTTATTGATGTCGGTTTTCCGGTTCGGCATCCGGCTCCAAATAAAGTAGTCATAGACCGATCTTCGCGGCGATACCTTGTGCAGGCGGAGCGCCAGTTCATAACGCTTCGGATCGTAATTGTCGGGCTTCGTAATCGGAACGAGATTATCGGGATTATCGGTCAGGCAGATACGGAAATTATAGGCTTGCACTTTTTTATCACCCGCGCCGTCGGCTTGCAAGGCATGGGCGCTCACGCCCCAAATCAATCCGCTTGTCGAATCGCCCGGAACGATATATGGGTCGATCGGATCCCAAAATTGATGGCCTTTCATCATTTGAAAGCCGTTGTAAGTTTCGTTATAGAGCGAGTTATCTTCGCGGCCGATGGTGTAGGAAACGCCGGCTTTTGCCATCAAATCGCCTTCGTAGCTACAATCAATAAACATTTTGGCGTGGATTGTAGAGACGAGGCCCTCCTCCTCTCTACCCTTGTCGGCCGAAGTTTTTTCCAAAGTGATTTTTTCAATTTTTTTATCTTTTACCTCGGCATTTACAATTCGATGATGATAGCGAACCTGCACTTTTCCCTGCTCGATGTATTCCTTGAAAATAGCTTCGGCCACGTGCGGCTCAAAAATCCATTGTTCGAGCTTGCCGTAATGCTCGCCCATGCGCCGGTAAAAATCACGCGCCAAGCCTGTAACCACGAATTTGTTGCCGATGTCGGTATAGCCCAATCCGCCGGACGACATTCCGCCGAGATGGGCGCCGGCTTCAATCAGCAACACTTTTTTCCCTTGTTGGGCGGCGGTGTAGGCGGCGATAACTCCGGCCGATGTGCCGCCGTAAACACATATATCTACTTCTTCAATGGACTTGCCGCTTAAACAATTCAAGGATAACAAAGCCGTTAAGAGGAGTGAAAATATTCTTTTAATATGGATCATGTTTTATTGTTTGAATGATTATTGATTTTGAAACGTCGCTTCCGGTCCCCAACCCGGATTTGGAGTTACAACCCCTTTCGTTATTTCTATTTCCGATAAAGGTATTTGCAGGAATCCCTGTGTTTCGGGACGGTAAGTAATTGATTTTGTTCTTGTTT
>JAISWY010000327.1 GCA_031270925.1 Candidatus Symbiothrix sp. | reverse complement strand
AAAGATATAATACCATCTTTAGTTACACGAGTATCAAATTTATATGCTTGCATAATTCTATTGTTTTTAAATTTATACGAGTACAAAAGTACGATTTTTATTTTAAACAAAAATATTTTTCTGTTGAAACGCATGAATTTCCGAAAACTAAGAAACCGATTCGTGCATTCGTGGCAAGCAAACCATATTCGTGCATTCGTGGCAAGCAAAAAAGCGACGCGTCTTAAATCATTAAGACACGTCGTTTCATGATAAAATTACTTTAGCGTCCTTAGGGACACACAACAAAATTCCAAAGTTCAGAACTGAGAAAGTATTCTCAACCTACTGCGACAACTTCCCAGCCTGCTTTCTTCACACCCGGAATCAGACCATTGGAAGCTAACGGAAAACTGATTCATATCATTGCGGCTCAAATCGTATTGAAGGCTATCGAATGACTGACGAGGAAATTGACGTTTTGCCGACAACGGCAATGCAAGGCTTGGGGCAAACCTACAACAACAATTATTCAAATCATATTTCAATTAAATATCATTTTATTCAAAGTATAATTTGAATATTTCAAAAATTAGAGTTAGCTTTGCAGTCGAAAAATTTGAAAGAAAAAGTATTATGAACGAAACCATTTTACGCTTAAATACGCATTGGAACGGCAAAAAATATGCTTCGCTGCAATACCGCTCTGTTGTGGAAAATCTGAAAAAGAAAAAAGATTTGCCGCATATTCAAGTATTAACAGGTATTCGCCGTAGCGGAAAATCAACCGTTTTTCGTCTGATGATTAACGATTTGCTCGAAAACGGCGCAAATCCTAAATCCATTTTGCTGCTCAATCTTGACGAACCGATTTTTACTACCGTCTGGGAAAATTCGGCGGGACTTTACAAAGTGATTGAAACCGCCGAAAAAATTACTTCCGTGCAGGGAAAATACCTTTTTCTGGATGAAGTTCAGCAGGTTAAGGATTGGGAATTGTTTGTAAAGGGTGCGTATGACACGCAACGATTTGCGAAAATTTACATAACCGGCTCTAATTCCGATTTGCTGCAAAATCGCTTTGCAACTTTGCTTTCGGGGCGATATTTTGCCAATGTTGTGCGTCCGCTGTCGCTAAAGGAGATTTTTAATATCAACGGCATAACAGATAGATATACAGTGCTTTCGCAGCGTTTGAAAATGCTTGCTTTGACAGAAAAATATATGCAATGGGGCAGTTTTCCCGAAATTGCGCTCAAAGAGATGGACAACGGTATAAAAACCGAACTTTTGAACAGTTATTACGAGTCCATTG
Source organism: Candidatus Symbiothrix sp. (assembly GCA_031270925.1). GTDB lineage: Bacteria > Bacteroidota > Bacteroidia > Bacteroidales > Azobacteroidaceae > Azobacteroides. The sequence continues at coordinate 8,515 of JAISWY010000327.1, read as the reverse complement.
TGCTGAAAGATTGTATTGTGTATAATCAAGTGCGCGATAGTGCGCTGTTTTACAGGTTATTACACTTTGTGTTCTCGAATGCAGGTGCGCCGTTTCGTTACAATTCTTTGGCAAAAGCCGTGAAAAGCAACGAGGCGACCGTGCGGAATTATTTGGGCTATGCACACAAAAGTTATATTATTGCCGATATTACCAATTTTTCGTTTTCGCTCAAAGAAGGCAGCCGCCCGCAGCATAAAATCTACGGAATTGACAACGGCTTGCTTGGCGCAGTCGGCTTTCAATTTATGAGCCACGAAGGAATGTTTTTGGAAAATGCTGTTTATAACGAATTGATTAACTGTGGTTATGACGAAATTTCATTTGCAAAAATAAAAGAGGAATGTGATTTTGTGGCGCGAAAAGACGGTGCGTATCACGCTTTTCAGGTTTGCCATACGCTAAGCCCGCTAAATCAGGACAGGGAGTTTGGCGGTTTTAACGTTTTGAATGAAAATTTGAAAATAGAAAGCAAAACTATAATCACTTATGACACAGGCGATAGAGTAGGAGATATTCGTGTTGTGCCGTTTTGGGATTTCTTTGGAATTTGAAATTATAAACTCGCAAACATTTACAGATTTAAAAGCAAATTCAACTACTCAGACACAACAGTAAACAAATGAAAGCGGCGAGGAATTTAGGATTAGATTGAGTTTCAGCAAATTAAAAGAAAAAACAAATTGGCGAGTACAAACGATTCAATTATCACCTTCTGAATTTTCTGGGGATGAATAACAACCTCTTCCAATCCGACAACTCACCAATCGGAGTTGGATTGGCATTAAAGTCAAGCGATTTTTCCCCTGTTTTCTGGCAAATCCAAACTATTTAATGTACTTTTGCACCCAAATTAAAAACAATAAAAATCTAAAAAATCATTATAATCATGGAGGCAAAAGTCCCTTTCAAAGTGTTTTCCGGCGCCAGCTCGCGGTATTTGGCCGAAAAAATCTGTAATCATCTCGATTGTCCATTGGGACAAATGAGAATTGAGCGGTTCGCTGATGGTGAATTTTCGGTTTCTTACGAGGAATCGATTCGCGGTTATCACGTTTTTCTAATTCAATCAACCTTCCCGAATGCGGATAATCTGATGGAATTGCTGTTGATGATTGACGCCGCCAAACGTGCTTCGGCCAAATCGATTATCGCCGTTATCCCTTATTTCGGTTGGGCGCGGCAAGACCGTAAAGACAAGCCACGTGTGGCCATCGGCGCTAAATTGGTAGCCGATATGCTAAACGTAGCCGGCATTCATCGCTTGATTACGATGGATTTACATGCTGACCAAATTCAGGGATTTTTCAACGTTCCGGTTGATCACTTGTACGCTTCCTCAATTTTTATTGACGAAATGCGCTCGTGGAATCTGCCGAACCCGATTATTGCAACGCCGGACGTGGGTGGCACCAAACGCGCCAATTCTTACGCGAAACACCTGAATATACCGATGGTTATTTGTTACAAATTGCGTAAAAAAGCCAACGAAATTTCAGAAATGAAGGTTATCGGCGACGTGAAAGGTCTGGATGTTTTGCTGATTGATGATATTGTCGATACCGCCGGTACGATTACCAAAGCGGCCGATTTGATGTTGGCCGAAGGCGCGAACTCGGTGCGGGCGCTCGCTTCTCATGCCGTGATGTCCAACCCGGCTTCGATGCGGATCGACCATTCGGGACTGACTGAAATCATGTTTACCGACAGCATCCCGTATTCCAAAAAAAGCGGAAAGGTAAAAATTGTTTCCGTTGCAAGCTTGTTTGGCACCGCCATCTTGCGCGTTTGCAACAACGAATCAATCAGCTCGCTGTATTTACCGTAATCAATAAAGGAATGAGCGAACTGACCAACGAGATTCAACGCCGCCGCACGTTTGCGATTATCTCCCATCCCGATGCCGGAAAAACTACATTGACCGAAAAACTGCTGCTTTTCGGAGGTGCGATTCATGTGGCTGGAGCCGTGAAATCGAACAAAATCAAGAAAACAGCCACGTCGGACTGGATGGAAATCGAGAAGCAGCGCGGTATCTCCGTGGCGACTTCCGTCATGGGCTTTGATTACGTTTCGACTCCGCTCGGCGAGCCGTACAAAATCAATATCTTGGATACACCCGGACATCAGGATTTTGCGGAAGATACCTATCGTACTTTAACGGCCGTCGATAGCGTGATTATCGTCGTCGATATTGCCAAAGGCGTGGAAGCGCATACCCGCAAATTGATGGAAGTGTGCCGGATGCGAAAAACGCCGGTCATGGTTTTCGTCAATAAGATGGATCGTGACGGAAAAGACCCGTTCGACCTCTTGGATGAATTGGAGCAGGAATTGAAAATCGGCGTCCGTCCGTTGAGTTGGCCAATCGAAATGGGAGCGAAATTCAAAGGCGTTTACAATATTTACGAAGAAAAATTGGATTTATATACGCCAAGCAAACAAACAATTACCGAAAAATTGGAAATTCAGGATTTGAAAAATTCGGAATTGGAACGACAGATCGGCGATGACTTGGCGCAAAAACTCCGCGATGATTTGGAATTGATTGCGGGCGTCTATGCACCTATACCTCCCAATCCCCTGAAGGGGGAGCAAGGCGGCAAACCGGGAAACAATGCTGCGGCAAAGTCCCCTTTAGGGGATTTAGGAGTGCAATATTTAAACGGCGATTTGGCGCCCGTCTTTTTCGGTTCGGCGCTAAACAATTTCGGCGTGAAAGAATTATTGGATTGTTTCGTTCAAATCGCCCCTTCGCCCCGTCCGGTGCAAGCCGAAGAGCGACAAGTGATTCCTGAAACCGATTTGTTTTCGGGATTTATCTTCAAGATTCATGCTAATATGGATCCGAACCACCGGAGTTGCATTGCATTTCTGAAAATCTGTTCGGGAAAATTCGATCGCAACGCCAGTTACAAGCATGTCCGTTTCGATAAAATGATGAAGTTTTCGCAGGCCACGGCATTCATGGCGCAGAAAAAAGAAACGGTCGATGAGGCTTTTGCCGGCGACATTATCGGGTTGCCCGATACCGGAAATTTCAAAATCGGCGATACGCTTACTTCGGGAGAGGTTTTGCATTTCAAGGGTTTGCCGAGTTTTTCGCCCGAAATGTTCAAATACATCGAAAACGCCGATCCGATGAAAACCAAGCAATTAAACAAAGGCGTCGATCAACTGATGGACGAAGGTGTGGCGCAATTGTTTGTCAATCAATACAATGGACGGAAAATCATCGGCACGGTCGGACAATTGCAGTTTGAAGTCATCCAATATCGCCTGTTGCACGAATACGGTGCGCAATGCCGTTGGGAACCGCTTCATCTTTACAAAGCCTGTTGGATTGAAAGCGATTCGCCGGAAGATTTGGAGAATTTCAAGAAGCGGAAATATCAATACATGGCTTTGGATAAGCAGGAACGTGATGTGTTTTTGGCCGATTCAGCTTATGTCTTACAGATGGCACAGCAGGATTTTCCGAAAATCCGTTTTCATTTTAGTTCGGAATTTTGATTTTCTTTCTTTAACTTTTTGCTGTCGTTGATGATAAACAAGCGATTGTCCATAAAAAAACTTTACGTTTCGGAATTTGCAAAATTCTCGGCAGTATTGTTGTCGTCGAATGTTCTTTCGCAGGTCATCGCGATTGCCGTTTATCCCTTGCTTACAAGGCTTTTTTCTCCTGATGTTTTCGGCGAATATAACTGGTTTTTAAGTTTGGTAGGCATTTTGACTCTGATAACCACCGGTAGATATGAATTGGCCATCGTATTGGCAAAAACAGAAAAGCAGGCCGTCGCGCTCTTCCAATTATCGCTATTGATAGCCGGCATCTGTTTTGTCCTTTTTTTCGGAATAACCGCCTTTTGGAAATCGGAGATCGCCGCGCTTTTTCATCGCGAACAATTGGTCGAACTCTTGCCTTTCCTGCCGTTTTATTTATTGATAGCCGGAATATGGCAAAGTCTGAATAATTATTTTATCCGCCTGAAACGTTTTAACAATATCAGTTCGTATAATCTTTTTCAAAGTCTGTTTAATTCGGGATTGAAATGCTGGTTTGGATTCAAAGGCTATTTGCAACACGGTCTGGTTATGGGACATTTCTGGGGACAAGCGATAGCGACTTTGGGCAGTTTGATAGCCGGCAGAAAAACGCTTAAACCGCTCAAACAATGGGATAAAACGGAAATAATAAACATGGCAAAAACCTACTCCGATTTTCCGAAATATAAATTGCCATACGGATTACTCGACGCTTTTGCCGAAAATTTGCCGGTTTTATTGCTTTCGGCCTATTATGGGATGGAACAAATCGGGCTTTTTTCCTTGGCTTTGGTAATGGGTTTTACGCCTGTTTTTGTTTTCAATAAATCTGTATATCAAATTCTGTATCAAAAATCTTCGGAATTGATGCGCAACGGGGCAAAAATATTGCCTGTTTTTATGAAGTATTGGAAAATATGCCTGCGTTGTCTGTTGCCGTTTTTTGTCCTTTTCCTGTTTATGCCCGATGTGTTTTTTACTACGCTGTTCGGAAGTAAATGGACGGGTGTTGGATTTTATCTGAAATGTATGCTCCCTTGGCTGTTTTTGGTTGTATTGAATGCGGCCTTGTATTTTATTCCCGACTTGTTCTCTCGACAAAAAACGGCAATGAATATCGAAATTGCTTATACCGCGCTCCGGTTGATTATCCTGTTTGTGGGCGCGTATTTTCAGAATTTCCAATGGGCTGTTGCCTTGTATTGCGCAGCTTCGGCCGTGATACTGGCGATACGGATGTTGTGGTGTTACTGTTTAATAAATAAATACGAATTTTCTTTACGATAATTTATGGAAAAAATAAAATTAACAAAAGACAAGGCCTGTCAATGGTATTCCAACGATAGTTGTTATGCCAAAGGCTATTTGTTTACACCGGACGGAAGACTTTATCGCGACGAAAACTTGCTGTCATATTTTGGCGATATAGCCGATGAAAACGATTTTCGCAGTAAACTTTTATCGGCAAACGGCGTTTTTTCCGTTATTATCAACCAAGAAAACACACTGTGGGTGGCTGTGGACAGAGTGCGGTATTTTCCGCTTTTTTATCGTTTCAAAGGAGAACAAATATATATTGCCGATGAAATAAGGGATTTATATGAACCGGATGAACAAAAGGAATTAGACCCCGATTCCGCTTTGCTGTTTCGAGGATTAGGATATGTTTTGAAGAACAAAACTTTATTGAAAGATGCTTTTCAGATTCAGGCAGGCGAATATCTTTCTTATATAAACGGAAAACTTACAAGCGCATTCTATCATCTACATCGTTCGGAAAAAATAAATATCGGTTTTGACGAAGCAAAAGAGCAATTAAAAAATATTCTTCAAAATGTAGGCAGTCGTATGACACAAGTTTTGGGCGACCGTTTGGCCTTGTTATCCTTGAGTGGCGGTTTTGACTCCCGTCTGATTGCTTATTTGTTGAAAAAAGAAGGAGTGAAAAATGTGCTTTGCTTTACTTACGGAAAAAAAGAAGATAATCCCGAATGGAAACGTTCCGAAATGGTTGCAAAAAAATTAGGCTATGAATGGCTGTTTATAGATTACGGTTCCATTGACAATCAACCTTTGTTTCACAAGCAAAAACAATTTGTAGATTATTGTGAATATGCTTCGCAATATGTATCCAAATTTGGAGTTACACAGTATTTCGCAGCCAATTATCTGATTGAAAACGTAAAAATTCCGACAAATCCGGTCTGTCTTGCGGGTCACGGAGGCGATTTCTTTTCCGGTAGTTACCTCCGCCCGTTTATGCAAAAATATCATTCGCTTTCCGCTATGGCAAAAGATTTGCAATTATCCGATTTTCATATCGGCAATATGGTTCAATTGACCGGAAAAGAAAGAAAAAAAATAGTAAAATTGATTCGAAAAGACTTGCTGAATTTTTCTCCGCTTTTTCAATCCGTCGAAAATTGGGAACTGAAAGAACGCGAAGCAAAATATGTCTTTCCATTCAACAAATTGTGGGAATATCGCGGAATAGACAGTTATATGCCGTTATGCGATACCGAATTGATGGATTTCTTTATCTCTCTTCCGTTTGAATACCGTTTGAATCAAAAACTGTATAAAACGGTACTGTCAGAACTGTTTGCCGAGTTTGATATTAATTTTCCACAAGATGAGAGTAAATTGAAAGCTGCTATCATTCAGCAAATTAAGATTTTTATTAAGCGAACGTTTCCGTTCTTGAAGAAAAAGCCGAATCTGTTTTTGTATGATTATTTTGATTTCAAACGGTTTTCCCAACCCCTGCTTAAAGAATTGGAAGAGGCAGGCGAAAAACGCAAGATACTCTCTCTCAACGGCATTTTCTCGGAATGGTATTTAATGCAAATAAAAAAGAAATTACAAAATGAAAAAGTTGATTAACTGCATTTTGAAACTAATTATCCATTGGGCGTATCCGCAATTCAAAAGGCAAAAAGGATACTCTTCCTATCTTTGGATTTTTAAGAACTTTTTCATTATGCAGAAAATAGTCGGATTCAATCGCCGCGTGCCTTGGCCGGTGCATTTTACAACTCTGATTTACGATTGGCAGAAAATCGAAAAAGGGATTTGTTGCGATCCGGGCGATAATCCGGGAATTTACATCAATGCCTCCGGCGGCTTGAAATTCGGTAACGATATTGAAATCGGGCCGAATACGGCAATTACAACCGTCAATCATGATAAATATGATTACCGAAAAGTCGGATTTAAAAAAGGTGTCGTTATCGGCAACCATGTGTGGATCGGCTCGCATTGTGTGATTACGGCCGGCGTTACTATCGGCGACAATGTGGTTATCGGTGCCGGTTGCGTGATTCGGGAAGATATTCCGTCGAATGTAACGGTGCTTGCAGGGTCGGGAACATTGAAATTGATTTCCAAAACCAAAACTTACGAATGGGATTGTACAAAAGACGAATTAATGTGATTTTTGATTCCGCGGATGATACATCAAAATCTCGCTCCGCAAAAAGTCGCGATCCAAATGCGTATAAATCTCGGTGGTCGTAATTTTTTCATGTCCCAACATCGCTTGAATGGCTCGAAGATTCGCGCCGCCTTCCAATAAATGCGTGGCAAACGAATGGCGGAAAGTGTGAGGACTCACATTTTTCCGGATTCCTGCTGCTTCGGCATATTCCTTGATTAAATGAAAAATCATGATGCGCGAAAGCGACGTCCCGCGGCGACTTAAAAAAAGATAATCGTCAAAGCCCTTTTTTATGGCGATATGATTCCTGTCGAGCAAATACCACTGAATTTCTTTTACGGCCGTTTGGGAAATCGGCACCAAGCGTTCTTTATTGCCTTTTCCGTGGACTTTGATAAAGCCTTCATCGAGGTATAAATCGGAAAAACGCAGTCCGATCAGTTCCGAAACGCGCAAGCCGCAACTGTAAAGCGTTTCCAAGATGGCTTTGTTGCGTTGTCCTTCGGGAAGCGAAAGGTCGATGGCGGCAATCATGGCATTGATTTCGTCCAAAGTCAGAAATTCGGGTAATTTCAATCCGATTTTGGGCGATTCGAGTAACTCGGTCGGATTTTTTTTGATTCGGTTTTCCAATTCCAAGTAACGGTAAAACGATTTGATTCCCGAAATGATACGCGCTTGCGAACGCGGATGAATGCCCATTTCGTGTAGCGTAATCAGTAATTCCTGTAAATCTTCCAAAACTACATCTTCCGGTTGTTTGCCGATCGTTTCGAGATGGGATAACAATTTTGAAACATCGTCCATGTATGCCGCCACCGAATGTTTGGAAAGTGATTTTTCGAGTAACAAGTGGCTGCGGTAGTCATTGATCAGATCATTTGGAAAATCGCAGGAAAAATTAATCATAACTTATCTTCTATAAATTTCCCAGAAAATTTTTACTTTTACCCAAGTTAATTCGTTGCAATCGCCTGTGTTGATTTTATTTAGTATGATTGATATGGCTTGCATGGATTTTCAATTTTCTGAGCGGCGACACGGTGTGGGCATTATCCCTATTCGGATTATTCAAATGCCGCGGCAATTTCGGATGCAATTTTTTGCATTTCTTCGGGAGAAAATGATTTTTTAGATCTTGTGAACATATCCGATTCGCGGTTAATCGGAATCAGATGGATATGTGCATGAGGAACTTCCAAGCCGATAACGGTTAGGCCTACCCGCTTGCAAGCGATGGCTTTTTCCTGTGCGCGGGCTACCCGTTTGGCGAATACGATCATGTCGGACAAAAGCGCATCGTCCAAATCGAACAAATAGTCGGTTTCTTGTTTCGGAACCACCAAAACATGGCCTTTGGCCACGGGTGCAATATCCAGAAAAGCGTAATAGCGATCGTCTTCCGCTACCTTGTAAGACGGAATTTCGCCGGCGATGATTCTACTGAAAATGGTCATAGTGATATATCTAAAATTTCAAACGACAACATGCCCG
>JAISWY010000314.1 GCA_031270925.1 Candidatus Symbiothrix sp. | reverse complement strand
TTGTGCAAGACTTTTTTCACTGATTTGTACAACCTTTTCAGTGGACTTTTTTCGTTTCAGTTACTGCATTGATATTTTTTGCAATCCATGTATTTTTTTTAATACAGGTAATATTTCATTTTTATTGGTTTCACTTATGCAATCCATACTTGTTATATCTGAAATAAAAACACAAATATTATTTTGCTTGCTGTCAGGATTATTGAAATCATATTCATCCCAATTAATGGATTTTAGAAACGACTTCAAAGTTTCAACATAATGTTCAACAAATGAAGCCGATTGTTCAATAGATGCGTGTCGCTTAATAGTTTCAATATAATTTTGAATAACATTAATATAAAATTTTTTTTCATTATTCAACTCTGCAATAATTTCTCCTACATTTCCAATGGATTCATTAGTAGCAAATATTATTCTTTTCTTTGTTTTATCATAATCTGTTTTTATCGTCTCAAATTCATTTTTTAATTTGACAACATCGGAAAATTCTAATTGCAATTTTTCGGTTTCTGATTTAAACTTAGTTTCAATATCCTTTACCTGTGCGTAATTGCCAATAACGATAAACGCAGTCAATATACCGACAAAAGAAAGTATAATCGTTATATTATTAGCATCTGTAATAACATAAAACTGATTAAAAACTATTACGCCTAACAGAATAATAATGATTCCACACAAAAACCAATGATTTTTAAATAACCTCCAAAAATTACATTTTTCGGGCTTTAAATTTTTAAGATTCCTTATTTCGATTTCCATTTCATCTAATTTATCAATTTTAGTTTTTAGGCGACTTTGCCGCCAACAGACTGTTCCCTCATCACTTACAAGGGAAGCGCGTCATGTCGAGGAGTCACCTGCAAAACCCATATTTCATACGGAAAGTTTAGTCTTGTGAAAATTTCAATGATTTAACTTTTCGTCGCGCTTTGATTCCCGAAATAATAACCCGAAGATGCTGCAACAATTTTTTTGTAGGCTGTTCTTTCAAAAACGACTCGACGTGGCGTTTCTTCTTATCCTCGAAAATATCTTCAAAATCAATCAAAATGCCGGTTTCTTCCACAGCTCCAAATCCGTGGTTAACGGCCGTTCCAAACACACGCATACTTGGCGACAGATTCATATAAGCCGATACCAAAGGCGGAATATTGATGCCATATTTACGCACTTCGGCATTCAAAATTTTGTAATCATCCTTGTAAGTCGTTTTGTTAAACAATTGATTCATCCGTTCATAGTCGGTATTCGTAAACAAGGCTTCGATTGGATAAACCAGATTTTCCTTGTCCTTGAAATATTTATCCAAAAAGAAAAGAATCATATTTCTGGCATCAATATTGTAATCATTGTACATGGTCATTTTTCCAAAAAAATATCGAAAATCGGGGTCAATGACCGACAATGCACCCAATCCATCCCATAAATTATCTAAAGCATACAGACTTTTATAGCCGAATTTGCTTGATTGATAATCCAATGAAACAAACGAGCGCCCTAATTCTACTAATTTCGGCACGTAAGTTTCGATGAATTGAGGCGAAAAATGAAACAATTCGCAAGTGGCGATATTGTCCGGTTGTCCCGATTCGTTAAATGTGATTTCATTGCCGCAACGGAAACGGTAGCCACCCAAAATTTCCTCTTCCTGCGGATCCCACACAATCAACTGACGGTAAGGCGTTGCCATTTCATCGAACTCGTCGATGTCGGCCGATTTGCCGGTGCCGCCGCCGTAATAACGGAAAGCAATTTCGCGCAAACGCCCGACTTCCTGCATCAAATTGGGTGCGTTGTGGGCTGTAAACAAATAAATTTCGTTTCCCGACTTGTTCGTTTTCCGGAAAAGCTTGTCGGGCGTGAGTTCCACTTTCAACAAATCCCGATCGATTTTTGGAATTATCTCTTCCATTTATTATAGTTATTTCGTTATTTCAAGGTGTTATACACTTCATTTTCAATTGTTTTAGCCCATTGTTGCGGCGTTTTCGACTTGTCGAAATATTGCCACGAAATGGCTTCCCCAAAATGAATAGTAAACACCGAGTGTTTCGCTTTAAACATTTCACGGGGCAAAAATAACATTTCTATATTAAATTTCAATGACAAAAGTTTACGAATATTGGCTAAATTATAAAAAAAGTTTGAATTTCTGGCTTCAAAGTAAACGGGAACAACGTCGCGTTGGTATTCGATGGCTTTGGAAATGAAATTTTTCTTCCAATCAAGGTCGCGAATCTTGCCTTTGATTTTGCGTGAACACAATCCCGCCGGAAAGGTAATGATTTGATTTTCGGATACAAAGGCTTCGTTTAATTGTAGTGCGGCCGCTTTGCCTTGGGCGCCATGTTTATTAATCGGAATAAAAATGTCTTTCAACGGGTCGATGAAATACAAAATATCATTGACCAAATAGCGGATTTTGCCGTTGTAGTGTTTTCCCAACACGGCCGACAACACAACGCCGTCTAATCCTCCGAGTGGATGATTGGATGCAAAAATGCAAGGCCGGTCGGCTTCCGGCAGTTTTTCCGTTCCTTTCAGATGAATGGTTAGACCGAAATTGCGAATGCTATTTTCCATGAAATCGACACCGGTCAATCCCGCACTCAATGCAAAAAAATGATTGAGTTGCTTTTGATCGATGATCCATTCCAATAATCGAATCAAAAATCTCGGAATTTTACGATAAATCTTTGGCGCCTTTGTCCGCAGAATCTCGTCCAAATCAACACGAAACGCTTTTTCTTCATCCATAATCATAAGCGACAGACCACAATTCTTAATGTCAATAATCCCAGTGAAGCGACTGGGGATTACTGATTGATATACACTTACTTCCTCGACCCCCAGTCGCTTCACTGGGGGTTATTTACATTAAGTCTTTCAGGCTTATGCGTTTTCAATCACAGCCTGAGCAGCAGCCAATCGAGCAATCGGCACGCGGAACGGCGAGCAACTTACATAATCCAAACCGACTTTGTCACAGAATTTTACCGAGCGAGGTTCGCCTCCGTGTTCACCGCAAATACCGCATTTCAAACCCGATTTGACCTCGCGACCACGAGTTGTTGCCAATTCCACCAACTGGCCAACACCTTTCTGGTCTAATACCGCGAACGGATCGTCTTTCAAAATACCTTTATCCAGATACATCGGCAAAAATTTGGCCACGTCGTCGCGGCTGTAACCGAAAGTCATTTGGGTTAAGTCGTTGGTACCGAACGAGAAGAACTCTGCGGAAGTAGCGATGCGATGAGCCGTTAATGCCGCACGCGGGATTTCGATCATTGTACCTACTTTGTATTCGATTTCTATATTGCGTTCTTGGAATACCAATTTAGCGGTTTCGTCGATGATTTTGCGTTGCGCCAAAAATTCGTATAAAATACCGGTCAGCGGCACCATGATTTCGGGATGCACTTCCACTCCTTTGGCCTGCAAATCCAATGCGGCTTCGAGGATGGCGCGGGTTTGCATTTCCGTGATTTCGGGATACAAGTTACCCAAGCGGCAACCGCGCAATCCCAACATCGGGTTTTGTTCTAACAAACCTTCTACACGGCTGTGTATTTCTTCGAAAGGAACACCCATCACTTTCGCCATTTCCTGCTGACCTTTTTCATCATGAGGAACGAACTCGTGCAAAGGTGGGTCAAGCAAGCGAACCGTTACAGGCAGACCTGCCATGGCTTCAAAAATTCCGGTAAAGTCGGCGCGTTGCAAAGGCAAAAGTTTTGCCAAAGCGTTGCGGCGACCGGCTTCATCTTTTGCCAAAATCATTTCGCGCATAGCGATAATTTTGTCTCCTTCCAAGAACATGTGTTCGGTACGGCACAATCCGATGCCTTGTGCGCCGTACGAACGGGCAACCATGGCGTCTTTCGGCGTATCGGCGTTGGTACGCACTTTCAAGCGGGCATATTTATCGGCCAAAGTCATCAAATTGCCGAAATCGCCACTCAGTTCGGGATCTTGCGTTTCGATTTTTCCGGCATAAACCAAACCGGTGGAGCCGTTCAGCGAAATCCATTCGCCTTCATTCAGTATTTGTCCGTTGATGGACAACGTTTTTGCTTTATAGTCGATTTGTACACCGTTAGCCGATGATACACAGCATTTTCCCATACCGCGGGCAACAACGGCTGCGTGTGAAGTCATACCGCCGCGAGCGGTCATAATACCTTCGGCAACAACCATACCGCGCAAATCTTCGGGTGAAGTTTCGATGCGGCAAAGCACCACTTTTTCACCCCGTTTTACCCATTCTTCGGCGTCGTCGGCATGGAAAACGATTTTTCCGGTGGCTGCGCCCGGAGAAGCGGGTAATCCTTTCGTAATGGCTTTTGCAGCGGCCAAAGCCGATTTTTTGAATACGGGATGCAATAATTCGTCTAATTTTTCGGGTTCCTGACGAAGCAAGGCGGTTTGTTCGTCGATTACTCCTTGTTTCAGCATTTCTATGGCGATGCGAACCATGGCTGCACCGGTGCGTTTACCGTTGCGGGTTTGCAACAACCACAATTTGCCGTCTTGAATCGTAAATTCAAGGTCTTGCATATCGTGAAAATAGTCTTCCAGTTTTTGTTGTGTTTCGATGAGATGTTGGGCGCATCCGGGCATTGCTTCTTCCAAAGAAGGATATTTGGCGGCGCGTTCCTCTTCCGAAATGCCTTGTTGAGCCGCCCAGCGTTTCGAGCCTTCGATCGTAATTTGTTGCGGGGTGCGGATACCGGCCACCACGTCTTCGCCTTGAGCGTTAATCAGATATTCGCCATTGAAAATATCTTCGCCGGTGGCAGCGTCGCGGGTAAAAGCTACGCCGGTAGCGGAAGTCAATCCCATATTTCCGAACACCATCGCTTGCACATTTACGGCTGTTCCCCATTCTTCGGGGATGCGGTACATTTGGCGATAGAGGATGGCGCGTTCGTTCATCCATGAATCGAATACAGCGCATACGGCTCCCCAAAGTTGTTCCCATGGGCTGTCGGGGAAATCTTTTCCGGTTTGCGCTTTCACGGCAGATTTAAATTTAGAGACCAGTTCTTTCAAATCGGCTACGGTTAATTCGGTATCCAATTCCACGCCGCGAGCTTCTTTTACTTCTTCCATGATTTTTTCAAACGGATCAATTTCCGTTTTGGAAGTCGGTTTCATACCCAGAACCACGTCGCCGTACATTTGCACGAAGCGGCGGTAGCTGTCCCAAGCGAAGCGTTCGTTGCCCGATTTTTTGGCGATGCCTTCTACGGCTTCGTCGTTCATACCGAGGTTCAACACTGTGTCCATCATACCCGGCATCGAAACGCGGGCGCCCGAACGAACGGATACCAAACACGGATTGTTTTTGTCGCCGAAACCGGAGCCGGTAGCTACTTCTATTTCCTTCACAGCGGCTTCCACTTCGGGTTTAATCAAGGCGATAATTGCTTCTTTCCCTAAGTGGTTATACTCGGTACACACTTCGGTGGTAATCGTAAAACCCGGAGGTACAGGAACGCCTATCAAGTTCATTTCGGCCAAGTTAGCCCCTTTCCCTCCCAAGAGGTTTTTCATGTCTGCCCTACCTTCGGCTTTTCCGCTGCCGAACAAGTAAACTCTTTTTTTGTCCATAAAAAAATATTTATTATTGTTGTAGTTTATTAAAAAAGGCGTGCAAAGATAGGAAATTTTCTTGAATAAATATA
>JAISWY010000303.1 GCA_031270925.1 Candidatus Symbiothrix sp. | reverse complement strand
CGAAAAATACAACGGACTTACGCCCGAACAGGCCAATTCGCCACACGCCACCGGTTTCAAAATGCTTAAAGGCTATTTGGAAGCCTATGCACTGTATTTTACCAAATTCATAAGGGCTTACGAAAATGAAGGCGTCAAAATCCAAGCCGTTCATGTGCAAAACGAGCCTTGTTCCAATCAGAAATTCCCAAGCTGCAAATGGCGGGCGGAAGATTTGAGCTACTTTATAGCCGAATACCTCGGCCCAAAATTGGAAGAAGAAAACATCACAACCGAAATTTTCTTCGGAACCATCAACACCGGCAACGCCGATTATTTCCGCACGGTTTTAAAAGACGAAAAAGCAATGAAATACGTCAAAGGCCTCGGTTTTCAATGGAGCGGAAAAGATGCTATTCCCGTTATTTACCGCGAAAACCCGCAACTGCGACTGTGGCAAACCGAATCGGAATGCGGCAACGGTAAAAACGATTGGCAGTACGCCGAATATACGTGGAGCCTCATCTACCGTTATCTAAGCAACGGCGCCAACGTTTACACCTATTGGAATATGGTTCTCGACCACACCGGAGTCAGCGCATGGGGATGGAAGCAAAACGCTCTCGTTTCCATCGACAAAGTCGTGGGGACAATAACCTACAACCCCGAATATTACCTGATAAAACATTTGAGCCGTTTTGTCGTCCCGGGCGCCTACCGCTTGAAAACAACCGACGACGGCAATCATCTCGCATTTGAGAATCCCGACGGAACAATCGTCATTGTCGCCGTAAACAAGGAAGAAACGCCCAAGAACATCAAAATAGCGTATAAAAACAAGATATTTTCAGCATCCATAAAAGCAAAGTCATTCAATACATTCGATTTTAATCCTTCAAAAACACAATATAAATAATGAAAAATCCTTTGATTAATATCTGCCTGAGTGCAGTTGTCTTCTTTTCGTGCAGCTCGCCGGCAAAAACGGATAAAACGTCCGTCGATTACGTGAATCCCTATATGGGAAACATCAGCCATTTGCTGGTGCCGACTTTTCCCACCGTTCATCTACCCAACAGTATGCTGCGCGTGTATCCCGAACGAAAAGATTTTACATCCGAATACATCGCCGGTCTTCCCGTGATAGTAACCAGTCACCGCGGCAGTTCGGCTTTCAATATCAGTCCGATCGGCGAATTGTCGGGAACATTTGCTCCGGTTATTAATTATACTTATGATAATGAGTTGATTACGCCTTATCGTTATTCGGTTTATTTGAATGAAGCCAAAGTGCAGGTCGATTTTGCACCTTCGCATCAATCGGGCTTATACCGTTTCACTTTTGAACAAAACGCATCTAACCAATTGATTCTCAATACTCGCAACGGTGCTTTGAAATTTATCGGAAACGGCGTTTGCGGTTACCAGTTAATCGAACAAGGCCCCACGCGAGTATATCTCTACATGGAAACCGAACCGCCCGTCTTGAGTGTCGGCGCTTTGAAAGAAAACGAAATCAATTACAATATAACTTCGGTGGAAGGAGAAAACGAAGCCTTGATTTTACGTTTCGCCTCCAAGCAAGTCCATGTCCGTTACGGAATTTCGTTTATCAGTGAAGAACAAGCACGAAAAAATCTGAAACGCGAGATCAACACCTTCAATGTGAACGAAATAGCCCAAATCGGAAAGCAAAAATGGAACGAAGCCCTGAGCAAAATCCATGTGGAAGGCGATAACGAAAACGAAAAAGTCGTATTCTACACTTCCTTATACAGAACCTACGAACGAATGATTAACATCTCGGAAGACGGTCAATATTACAGCGCCTTCGACAATCAAATTCACGACGACAACGGAATTCCCTTTTACACAGACGATTGGATTTGGGATACTTACCGCGCCGTACATCCTCTCCGCATACTAATCGAACCGGAAATGGAAACCGACATGATCAATTCCTATATCCGGATGGCGCAACAAACCCACGAAAGTTGGATGCCCACTTTCCCCGAAATAACCGGCGACAGCCATCGGATGAACGGCAACCACGCCGTAGCCGTCATTTGGGACGCCTACTGCAAAGGCCTGCGCGGTTACGATTTGGAAGCTGCCAGCATCGCCTGCAAAGGCGCACTGACCGAAAAATCCCTGCTTCCGTGGACAAAAATTCCCAACACCGAATTGGATGTTTTTTATAACGAAAAAGGCTATTTCCCCGCTCTGTATCCCGATGAACCGGAAACCGTAGCCGCCGTGCATCCCTCCGAAAAACGCCAACCGGTAGCCGTTACCTTGGGAACTTGCTACGACGACTGGTGCCTCTCGCAAATCGCCAAAGGATTGGGTAATCAGGAAGATTATCAATATTTTCTGAAACGTTCCTACAACTACCGTAATCTCTACAACGCCGAAACCGCCTTTTTCCATCCGAAAGACAAAAACGGAAAATTCATCGAACCCTTCGACTACCGTTTCTCCGGCGGACAAGGCGCACGAAACTATTACGACGAAAACAACGGCTGGACCTATCGTTGGGATGTTCCTCACAATCCCGCCGATTTAATCCAATTGATGGGCGGTCCCGAAAATTTCGTCAAAAACTTAGATCAAACATTCAGTGAGCCTTTGGGAAGGGGAAAATACGTCTTTTATGCACAACTGCCCGACCAAACCGGCAATGTCGGCCAATTTTCGATGGCCAACGAGCCAAGTTTGCATATTCCCTATCTCTACAATTATGCCGGAAAACCGTGGAAAACCCAAAAAAGAATCCGCGAACTTTTGGCACAATGGTTCCGCAACGATTTGATGGGCGTTCCGGGCGATGAAGACGGCGGCGGAATGAGCGCATTCGTAATCTTTTCATCCATGGGATTTTATCCTGTTACGCCCGGTTCATCGACTTACAACATCGGCAGTCCATTGTTCAAAAGCGTCAAAATCGATCTCGGTAACGACAAGTTTTTTGAAATCACAGCCAAGAATTGTTCCAAGGAAAACAAATACATCCAATCGGCCAAGCTCAACGGCAAAACATGGAACAAGCCGTGGTTCAGCCATGACGACGTCAAGAACGGCGGGAAATTGGAATTGATTATGGGCGATAAAGCGAACGAAAATTGGGGGGCTTTGCCGGAGAATGCGCCGCCTTCGGCAGAAGCGGTTGATAGGTGATAAGTTGTTATTCGTGGCTATAAGGCTAAATCTTTTTTTGAGGTGCTATTGACTTTTCAACGTAGCGAATTTAAAATTAGATGTCTCGACTTCGCTTCGCTCCTCTCGACATGACGCGCTTCCAGGGTGAGTGATGAGGGAGCAGAGCGACCGCGTGGAGACATCCGATTTTAATTTCGCGGTTGGCGGCGGGTAAAAGGGGGTTAGTTTTCCAATACCTTGATAATCCGGTTTCTCAGGTTCAATTTAAGAATATCTTCCGTTTTCAGATTTAATTCCACTACTATTTCCTGACTTCGACACTTTTCCGACGCGTATTTTATAACAATTTGCAAATCAACATATTATAAATTTTGCGTCACCGATTTGGGTGACGCAGTCAAAAAAACAGTACATTTGCGTCATG
>JAISWY010000277.1 GCA_031270925.1 Candidatus Symbiothrix sp. | reverse complement strand
GCGCCGTTTTTGTAATCGCTTAATTGGCTTGATGTGTAATGCGGCGTCCATATACGGCTATTGTCGTTACTGTTTGCCTCGTTGTAAAGCATGGCGTAATCATACGATTGCAAAGGCTTTGTGATGTTCTGCAATTGCTGAATGCCTGTACGAATTTGCAGTTTCACTTGAGGTTTCCCTGTAACGCCTCGATTGGTTACGATCCATATCACTCCGTTAGCTCCTTTCATTCCGAAGGGGGTCAATGCGGCAGCATCTTTCAATATTGAAACACTTTCTATCTCGGCCGGAGTAAGATATTGCGCATAAGTCATATTACTTTGGAAGCCGTCTATATAAACCGCATAATTTCCATAAGTATAGGCGCCTATCCCCCTGATGTAAATAGAAGCGGCATCGTAGCCCGGCTCGCCTTGTCCTTGCATAACGTTTGTTCCCGAAAATAATCCGTAAAACGTGTTAGTCAGGTTTGCCGCCGGAGTTTTATACAATGTTTCTCCGCTTACGGTTGATACGGACGACGTTAAATCGGAAACCTGAGCCTGCACCGGAGCGATAAGCAGACAGGCAAGGATTGCTGAACTGTATATAAATTTATGATTAGTCATAACATAACTGTATTATAATTATTCAATTTGAATTTAATAACCCGGATTTTGCACTAAATAAGCTTTGTTGATTTCCGACACGGGAAAAGGGCTCAAATATTGACTGGAAGCCCAGAATCCCTTGTAACGTTCTTCCAGCGCATAAGTAAGATAATCGGAGGCATAATAACCCATTCCACCGCTAATGTATGTATATACAAAGCCGAGTTTCGGCCCTCCGATGATTCCGTTTGCAATATCTTCGTGTTTCCAGTGTTTTACATCAAAAAAACGGTGTCCTTCTTCGTAAAACTCAATAGCCCATTCGCGTTGAATCAATTTTTTGAGTTTTAGTTTATCCGTTTCGGTGATATCCGGTAATCCGGCGCGGTTACGGATTTCGTTCAGATAAGGTAAAGCGCTGTCCGGATCGTCATATTCATTGTAAGCTTCCGCCAGATTCAGATAAAATTCGGCCAGGCGGTAGATTGGAAATTCGAACCATCCACGATTTCCGGCATGATACCAGAATTTGACTCGGCGGCCGCAACCTTCGTTATTCGTTCGTCCTTCCCAATTCGAGAAATCGGCCACCATACGGCACGACCAGTTGTTATAATCGTTGGGATTGTTCCATGCATCAATACCCGGCGCCATAGCCGATGCTTTATAACGCGCTTCCATTTGATTGATGCGTGTCGTGAAATCACTGAAACTGACTTTGCCGGCAGATATTTTCGGCCAGATCTGTTCCGTTCCGTCGGCCTGATAATACTGTTTGAGCATGTCGTAACTCATTCCGTTAGCTCCTCCGCTTTGAGAACGTGCGCTGTAATATCCTCCTCCGGTCTGCTGATTTTTATAAGCAAGTAAGACTTCTTTATTACTAGGAACTGCCACTGCGGTTCCGTAATCGTCGAGCGGATTACCGGTGTTGATAATTTCATAAGCATGCAAATTTGCCCACTCAAGAACGGCCAAGGACGCTTCAATGGCTTTTTGCCACAAATCCCGGTCTTCGTTTCCGAAACAAATCAACTGGTTGTTATCTCCCAAATCCAGATAAGGATTTGCCGAATTAAAAAGCGGACGTGCAGCGAACATATATGTTTCGGCTTTAATAGCCAAAGCCACTCCTTTTGTAACACGCCCATGATGTTTATCAGGCCAAACATCGGGTAATGAGGACTCGGCAACTTCATCGCATAAAGACACAATATGACTCAATAATTGCTTTAACTCGGCTCGCGGAATTTTTAAATCATCCTTAACCGACAAGCTACCCGTAACAACAGGCACACCTCCATAGCGTTTAAACATTTCTTCGTAGCGGTATGCTATCAGTGTTTTCATTTCCGCTTTCACTATGTCTTTGTCTGTTTGGCTCATATCGGTTACTTTGTCGATATTTTCGATAACAAGGTAGCATTGTCGAATGGCTTTGTAGTTCATTAAATAACCGTCGTCGCTACGGACTTTTCCCGAACCGTCGTCGGCAGTCATTCCGCTGTGCTGGATCAACCATCCGTCTTCCCAGTTAAATTTGATGGAATTTAGTTCCCCCGAAAGATGGCTCAGCGTGCCGGACGTCATGCCGTAAGTTCTGGCGTCGTCCCAGCTTAAAAAGGTAATTCCCGATGCCAAACTGTATGCGTATGCTTGCGCAATGGCTCCCATTGCTTTTTGCTCGGTTGAAAATATAGAATCAACCGTAAGGTCACTACCGAAAGGCTTTTCCAAAAATACATCTTCACAAGAGGAAAAACTGAAAACGAGGTAGGTGACAGCTATAAAAAATCCTATTTTCTTCATATTTTTAAATTTAACAACGATAATTAATACTGGATATTTATACCGATATTATATGTTTTAGTGGGAGGATACAGATAACCGAAGCTGGCTCCTCCGGCATCTTCCTGTTCAGGGTCAAAGCCACCCGGCATATTCGAAGCCCAAGTAAACAAGTTACTGCCGCTTAAATAAATTCTCACATTCGAGATTCCTGTCTTTTTTAATATACCGGATTTCCCGAAATTGTATGCTAATTCTGCATTTTTAAGCCTTACGAATTGGGTGGACATCAGCCACATATCGTTCATGACTCCGTTTTGAGAATCGTAGGTTCGGAGTGAAGCCCTCGGAAAAGTAGAGGGAATGCCTTGGGCTGCTTTTTCCGGCGTCCAGCGATTGTCGTATTGGAAATAAAATGCGGCTCCATTGACCATATAAAAAGGGTTTAAGAGATAAGTATCCGACATTTTCATCGAGCCTTTGTAAGATCCGGTGAACAGCAATGCAAGAG
>JAISWY010000258.1 GCA_031270925.1 Candidatus Symbiothrix sp. | reverse complement strand
CAGTTCGTTGATTACTTTCATTGGATACCTCCTTCCTGATTAATATCCTGTTCGGAAGATTGCGGATTTGACCCGTAATGACGCGCTTCTAACTCTTCATTACGAGCCTTTGCCTGTTTCGACAAACTGAAAAACTCTTGCATCTTAATCTTTCGTCCTAATTGCATCATACCATAAATCATGGCGTCGGGACGTGGCGGACAGCCGGGAACATACACATCCACCGGAATAATTTTGTCGATACCCAAGACCGTATGGTAAGAATTTTTGAACGGCCCGCCACTGATTGCGCATCCGCCGACAGCCATCACATACTTCGGTTCGGCCATTTGGTCGTAGAGGCGCTTTAATATTGGAGCCATTTTGTAAACCACTGTGCCGCAGCAAAATATAACATCGGCTTGTCTTGGACTGTTGCGTGTTACCTCCCATCCGAAGCGGGCAAAATCGTAACGTGCAGCCGCCAAACTCATAAATTCGATGGCGCAACAACTCGGCATAAACGTGAGCGGCCAAACCGAATTGGAACGTCCCCAATTAATCAGGTCGTCTAACTTGGCAATGGCGATGTTCACACCTCCCGCCCGCAGTTCTTTCACGTATTGTTCGAGGGTTTCATTGTCTTTGAAATCCTCGTAATTCATGTTTTTGATTTTTATATCTTTTACTTCCATTCCAAAGCTCCTTTCTTCCAAGCGTAAACCAAACCGAGGGTCAGGATGATAAAGAAAAAGGCCATGCAAACCAAACCTTGCGTACCCAAATTTCTCATGATACTTGCCCACGGGAATAGCAAAACGGTTTCCACGTCGAACACTAAATACAAAATCGCGTAAAGATAATATCCCACTTTGAATTGTGTCCACGAGCTGCCTCGCGTAGGAATCCCACATTCGTAGGGTTCGCCTTTGAGTGGATTAGTGGATTTCGGCGCCAGCAACCAAGCAATTAACAAGGCAGCCACTACCATTAAAACGGCCGTTAGAAAAACGACCAAAAATAATGCAGAATTACTCATAAGAGTATTTATATTTGTTAATAAAAAGCATGCTTTTAAAATTCGAGTGCAAAAGTATAAACAATTTGTCTTTGATGCAACGATTTTAAAGAATAATTATTTATTTTGCTATGTAAAGATTGCAAAAGAGCAATGCGGAGGTGTACTTTAACATAAAACGGATGGATTTTCCATCACAATAACATCTTTTTCTGAAATCTTTGTGTATCTTTGCAGCCGATTTTCGTCAAAAACGCCCTTGTCAAAAAGTTAGTAATACAAAGAAAATTGTTTACTTAATCGTATTAATGGTATGAGTTTATTAGAAGAGAAATTGTTCTCAAGTCCTATTTGCGAAGCCGCAAAAGTCGTTAAATCGCAGGGATTATATCCTTATTTCAGAGTTTTGGAGAGCGATCAAGACACCGAAGTTGTTATAAACGGAAAAAAAGTGTTGATGTTCGGTTCCAATGCTTACCTCGGATTGACCAATCATCCCAAAGTAAAAGAAGCAGCGATCCATGCCATTGAAAAATATGGTACGGGAATGGCCGGAAGCCGTTATCTCAACGGTACGCTGGATATTCATCTCGCATTGGAACACAAAATCGCCGATTTTCTTGGAAAAGACGATGCGATTATCTATTCCACCGGCTTTCAAGTAAATCTGGGCGTGGTTTCGTGTCTGACCGGCCGGGAAGATTATATTTTGTGGGACGAGTTTGATCACGCATCCATCATCGAAGGTCATCGCTTGTCGTTTTCACAAAAATTGAAGTTCAAGCACAACGATATGGATTCGTTGGAAAAACGGTTGCAACAATGCAAACCGGATAAGATTAAGTTGATTGTGGTGGACGGCATTTTCTCTATGGAAGGCGACATCGCTAATCTCCCCGAAATTGTGCGCTTGGCGAAAAAATACAACGCCAGCGTGATGGTCGATGAAGCGCACGGATTGGGCGTTTTGGGCCGACAAGGTCGCGGCGCTTGCGATCATTTCGGATTATTGCCCGAAGTGGAACTGATCATGGGAACATTCAGTAAGTCCCTGGCTTCGATCGGCGGATTCATTGCCGGCTCGCAAACCTTAATTGATTATATTCGCCACACTTCGCGGTCGTATATTTTCAGCGCAAGCAATACTCCGGCAGCGACGGCGGCGGCAAATGCTGCTTTCGACATTATGGTCAGCGAACCCGAACGTTTTGAGCATTTATGGAAATTGACCCATTATGCATTACAACGTTTCCGCGAAATGGGATTTGAAATCGGACATACTTCTACGCCGATTATTCCCTTATTTATCCGCGACAACGATAAAACGTTTTTCATTACGAAAGATTTGTTTGAAAACGGGATATTCGTGAATCCGGTAGTGTCTCCGGCGGTGGCTCCGACCGATACCTTGATTCGCTTTTCGTTGATGGCGACTCACTCCTTTGAACAATTGGATGAAGCCTTGGAGAAAATCCAAAAGAGCTTCCGGAAAGCCGGCGTATTGAATTAATCTGCAAACTTCCCGCCCTATTCCGAATTTCGCGATATGCAATTAACAAATTGGCTGCCCACCACCAAAAAAGAAGTCGAACTCCGCAGTTGGAACGAATTGGATGTGATTCTCTTTTCCGGCGATGCTTATGTTGATCATCCTTCATTCGGTGCGGCGGTTATCGGCCGCATGTTGGAAGCGATGGGACTGAAAATCGCTATCGTTCCGCAACCGAATTGGCGCGACGATTGGCGCGATTTCAAAAAATTGGGCAAGCCGCGCTTGTTTTTTGCTGTTTCGGCCGGCGCGATGGATTCGATGATTAACAAATATACGGCCAACAAGCGCTTGCGTTCCGACGATGCTTATACGCCCAATGCCCGTCCGGATATGCGTCCCGATTATCCTACCATTGTTTATTCTTCGATTTTGAAGCAGTTATATCCCGATGTGCCGGTGGTTGCGGGCGGGATTGAGGCTTCGTTGCGCCGCTTGTCGCATTACGATTATTGGCAGGATAAATTGTTGCCGAGCATTTTGATGCCTTCCAAAGTTGATTTATTGGTATATGGTTCGGGCGAAAAACCGTTACAGGCAATTGTGAAAGCGATGCAGAATGGTGCGAAAATCAGCGATTTAACATCTATTCCGCAAACCGCTTTCTTACAAAAAAATATTGAAAAGCAAGCAAACGACATCTGCTTGTTTTCGTATGAAGAATGTTTGAAAGATAAAAAGAAGCAAGCGCAGAACTTCCGGCACATCGAAGAAGAATCTAACAAGATGAAAGCCAATCGTTTAATTCAATCTACGAACGATTCGTTTGTAATCGTCAATCCGCCCTGCCCGCCAATGACCACCGACGAATTGGATGCCTCTTTCGATTTGCCCTACACACGACTGCCGCATCCGAAATACAAGGAAAAACGGATTCCCGCCTATGAAATGATTCGCCATTCGGTTACGATTCATCGCGGCTGTTTCGGCGGTTGCGCCTTTTGCACCATTTCGGCACATCAAGGTAAATTCATTGTTTCGCGATCGAAAGAATCTATTTTAAAGGAAGTGAAAGCCGTAACGCAAATGCCCGATTTCAAAGGCTATCTGAGCGACTTGGGCGGCCCGTCGGCCAATATGTATGCGATGGCGGGTAAAAATGCGGCAATTTGCGAGCAGTGCAAAAAGCCTTCGTGCATTTTCCCGACGGTTTGTAAAAATCTGAATGCCGACCATCGGCCGCTGCTGGAATTGTACCAAGCGGCCGACCAAATTCCCGGCGTAAAGAAAACATTTATCGGAAGCGGCATTCGTTACGATTTATTAGTTTATCCTTTCGACGACGGCGAATTAAGCAAATCTGCCCGCGATTACACCCGCGAATTGATCAGCCGCCACGTTTCGGGACGATTGAAAGTGGCGCCCGAACATATTTCTCCCGAAGTCCTGCAATGTATTCGCAAGCCCGATTTCACCGCTTTTTACCGTTTTAAAAAGATTTTCGACAAAATAAACAAGGAACAAAACCTGAAACAGCAATTGATTCCGTATTTCATGAGTTCGCATCCCGCCTGTACGGAAACCGATATGGCCGAATTGTCCATTATCTCCAAAGATTTGGATTTTCATCTTGAACAAATACAGGACTTTACGCCTACACCTATGACCTTATCGACTGAGATTTTCTATACCGGCTATCATCCTTATACCTTGCATCCGGTTTTTACGGCGAAAACAAAAGAGGAGAAATTGCAGCAGCGGCAGTATTTCTTTTGGTATGATAAGGCGTATAAAAATCAGATTATCAGCGCATTGCAGCGGTTGAAGCGGAACGATTTGCTTCGGAAACTCTATCCGGCTAAGGTATAATCTTTTTTGGGGTGTATTTCAGGCGCTTGGGAAACTGAGATTTTTCATATAATTTTGCAAAATATTTGTAAAAAAACAGACAATGACCTACGAACAAACCATCGAATATTTATACCGCGCCGCGCCGATGTTTCAGCAAATCGGCGCGGCCGCTTATAAGGAAGGTATGGAAAATTCATACCTGATTGACGAACATCTCCATCAGCCGCATACGAAATACAAAACAATTCATGTGGCGGGAACCAACGGTAAAGGCTCGACTTCGCATCTTTTGGCTTCGATTTTGCAGGAAGCCGGTTATAAAGTCGGATTATACACTTCGCCGCATCTTTTGGATTTCCGCGAACGGATTAAAGTGAACGGACAAGCTGCTTCCAAACAATTTGTTATTGATTTTGTAAGCGAACATCAACCATTTTTCGAATCGATTCAACCTTCGTTTTTTGAATTGACTACCGGAATGGCTTTTCAATATTTCGCCGAACAACAAGTGGATATAGCCGTGATTGAAGTCGGTTTGGGCGGGCGCTTGGACTGCACCAATGTTATTACGCCGGTATTGAGCATTATTACCAACATCAGTTTCGACCATACGAATTTGTTAGGGAATACCTTGGAGGCGATTGCTTGGGAAAAAGCAGGAATTATCAAACCGAATGTTCCGGCGCTTATCGGGGAAGCGGAAAATGAGATTTTGGATGTTTTTAAAAAAACGGCGGAAACCCTAGGGGCAAGCCTTGTGGTCGCCCTCTCGATTCAATCGTGCATCAATAATAACTCAGGCCATTGGATTTTCAACACGCCGGAATATCCCGAATTAATCGACGAACTTGGCGGTTACGCCCAAGAAAAAAACGCTACTACCGTCCTCACCGCCCTTTCCATTCTCAATTCCCAATTCTCAATTCCCAAAGACGCTGTTTATCGGGGATTTAGATATGTGATTGAAAATACCGGACTGATGGGACGCTGGCAAATCATCCGCCATCATCCGAAAATCGTGTTGGATACAGGACACAATGTCGGCGGAATGCAATACATTGTCCATCAATTGGAAAGCGAAACTTACGACCACCTGCACATCGTTTTCGGAATGGTAAACGACAAGGATATTTCGGCCGTTTTAGCTTTATTGCCGAAAAATGCTCAATATTATTTCACGCAAGCTTCGATTCCTCGCGCTTTGGATGCGGATTTATTGGCCTCGCAAGCCGCCGTTTTCGGACTGCAAGGCGCTGCATATAAAACAGTTGAAGCTGCTTTTTCCGCCGCAAGGCAGCAAGCCGCTTCAACCGATTTTATTTTTGTCGGCGGGAGTACGTTTATCGTCGCCGATGCTTTACAAATTCTTAATAATCAGGATTTTGATCTTTCCAAACCATAGCCTTTCCGTTGGTCTTCTCGTTTGAGAAGATAAGCTACAAAAATGGCTAATACACCGAATGAGGCGAAAATCAACATCGGAACGGTATAATCATAAGTTGCGGCGCCTTGAGCATCGCTTCCCGTAACAAACCATTTGCTTAATACCCAGCCGATAAGTAAAGGAACTCCCGCCAAGCCGATGTTCTGCACCCAAAAAATCAGCGCATAAGCCGTTCCTAATTGTTTTACGGGAATGATTTTCGGAACGGAAGGCCACATCGCCGAAGGCACGAGCGAAAATGCGATTCCCAATAAAATAACGATGAAAATAGCAAACCAAACGTAGTTCAGGAATGGCATTGCAAACAATAAATGGACAACAACCAACAACAGTGAGCCGATAATCATCAGCGTGGCGCCTTTGCCTTTCTTGTCGTAAATCCAACCGAAAAGCGGGGTCATCAACATATTTCCGAAC
>JAISWY010000209.1 GCA_031270925.1 Candidatus Symbiothrix sp. | reverse complement strand
CTCAGTTGCAAAACCCGGTGTTAAGTAGAAGCAACAGACCGCAGGTCTGAATGTCAATAACCCCCAATGAAGCGAAGCGATTGGGGGTGCGAGAAATACATCGACCTCCCCAACCCGAAGGGTTGAATATCCGAAATAAATCACTTGATTTCCCCGATTTCCGGGGATGGGAAGAAGGTTATTCTTATTTGTAAAGAAAATGGCATTGAGCCGGAATATCCATCAACTTGTTAATTGATATATTCAACCCACTTCGGGGTTGAGGGGAGAGTGGTTACTTCTCTCTCCCAATCGCTTCGCTTCATTGGGGGTTATTAACATTCAGACCTGCGGTCTGTCGCTTCTACTTAACACCGGGGTTTGCAACTAAGCGATGAAAAAACAAATGTAATTAAATTTCAATTCCGCCGGTCGAATCCATCGCACGGCGGAACTGTTTTTTCATCGATAAGTTTATTAAATCTTAATAATTAACATCTTTTCATCCGGACGGATTATTTGATTAAAACAAATAAGCGGCGGAAATTGTCCAAATTTGAGGTTTACCTTTGAGAGAAGCGAGGGGATCCAAAACATCTGAAATTCCCGGAACTTTCAATGAATTGTAATCGCTCGTCAATCCCAATTGATAGTTTACACCGACTTGCAGATGACCTAATAATTCAACGCCGATACCAAAATTCAAACCCGCAGCAAACGTTTTAGATTCATATTCCTCCTTCATCTTGTCAATATTAAATTTGGCATAAGGACCAATGGCTGCATAAGCGCCTATAAGATTCAAGACATTTAATTTGTACTTTAGATTGACCGGAACCAACAAGTTGTTTGTTTTGTAAGTTTCAATTTCTCCAAATAAAGCTGTCTGCGCATCGCTAAGACCTTTAACGCCGCTCACTTTAAACCCTTCGTTGGAATATAAGAGAGCCGCATCTAAACCAATACCCAAAATAGGAACCGTAATTTCTACTATAGGTCCTACATGGAATCCTGTAAAATTGTCCACCTCCAAATTGTCCGCCAAAGCGCCACCATCCAAAGCAACATTCGATAAATTAACACCCGCTTTTAATCCAAATTTCAATTGCGCTTGTACGGTTATTCCACTTGTAAGTAACAACGCAAGCAAAAAAATCCAATTCTTTTTCATGACTTTTTAATTTAATTATTTATAAATATGTTTTTTTACTTCTCTCTTCGAGAGCGACAAAAGTAATAAAAAAAATTGAAAACTTGAAGAAATAGAAAATAAAGATGCAAAATTTCATATCAAAAATGCGTACTTTTGCAAAGTTTTTCGTCAAATTCAATTTTTATGAGCAATACATTAGTGCGGACAGATTATAACTTTGCAAGCCAAACGGCTGTGTATCATGGTAAAGTGCGCGATGTTTATTTCATCGGCCAAGATAAATTAGTGATGATCGCCACCGATCGCATTTCGGCTTTCGATGTCATTCTTCCGAAAGGGATTCCTTACAAGGGACAGGTTTTGAATCAAATCGCTTCGCAATTTTTAGATGCGACGGCCGATATCCTTCCGAATTGGAAATTGGCTGTTCCCGACCCGATGGTTACAGTGGGTTTGCGTTGCGATCCTTTTAAAGTAGAAATGGTTATCCGTGGCTATTTAACCGGAAGTGCATGGCGCGAATACAAAGCCGGCGCCCGTGTTTTGTGCGGCCTGCCCTTGCCCGAAGGCATGAAAGAAAATGAAAAATTCGCATCGCCCATCATCACGCCGACGACCAAAGCCGATGAAGGACATGATGAAAACATCTCGAAAGACGAAATCATCGCCCAAGGCTTGGTTTCCAAAGAAGATTATGAACAATTGGAAAAATACACTTACGCCCTATTCCAACGCGGAACGGAAATCGCCGCCGCCAAAGGCCTGATTCTGGTGGATACGAAATACGAATTTGGAAAAAAAAATGGAAAAATTTACTTGATCGACGAAATCCACACCCCTGATTCTTCGCGTTATTTCTACGCCGAAGCTTATTCGGAACGATTCGAAAAAGGCGAGGAACAAAAGCAACTCTCCAAGGAATTTGTCCGCAAATGGCTGATGGATAACGGATTTCAAGGCAAAACAGCTCAGCAGCTTCCCGAAATGACGCCCGAATATTGCGAAAGTGTATCCGAACGCTATATAGAACTGTATGAACACATTACCGGCCAAGCATTTCAAAAAGCCGACACCGCCGATGTTTCCAAGCGTATCGAACAAAATATTATCAACTATCTAACAAACAACGCCTAATTCTCAATTAAAATGGATCAGTATGGACTCATCGGTTATCCCTTAAAACATTCGTTTTCAAAAGGATACTTTAACGACAAATTTGCCGCCGAGCAAATCAATGCCGAATACATCAATTTTGAAACCGCTTCCATCAAGGAGTTTAAATCTATTTTGAAATCGCATCCCAATCTAAAAGGTTTGAACGTTACGATTCCATACAAGGAACAAGTGATTCCGTATTTAGACAAGTTGAGCGAAAATGCACAATTAATCGGCGCCGTCAATGTCATCAAAATCAGCCGTAATAAAGGGAAAATCAAATTGACCGGATATAATTCGGATATTATCGGATTTCAGGAATCGATTGCACCGATCTTGCAATTGCATCACGCGAAAGCCTTGGTTTTAGGCACCGGTGGTGCGGCCAAAGCTGTTTTCTACGGATTAAAGCAATTGGCTGTGATTCCGAT
>JAISWY010000155.1 GCA_031270925.1 Candidatus Symbiothrix sp. | reverse complement strand
CCGCATGAGCCGACTCCACTCCCAAAGGAGCATTCTCCACCACAATTGCTTCGTTGGGACAGACATTTGCTTTCTTCAATCCCATTAAATAAGGTTCGGGATGAGGTTTGCCGAATTTCACATCGTAGGCCGTAATCATCTGTTCGTGATTGAAGAATCCAAAGAAGTGCTTGTCTAATTTGGCGAACAAATCGTGCTGTCCCGAACCGGTTACGATGATGCGCTGCAAACCCAAGTCTTTTATTTTTTGCAGAACTTCCAAAGCGCCGGGCATCGGCCGCGATTCGGGCTGCTCCAATTCGATGAATCGGCGGGCTTTTTGCTCATAAATGCGCTGCATTTCTTCGGGATTGGCGTCTCGTCCGAACTGCCGGTTGAACAACAAGTTGACGGTCGATTGTCCGGTTCTACCTTCGTAGAGGTAAAATTCGTCGGTCGAGGCTTCGATATTCCAAGAAGTAGCGACGTCATACCATGCTTGTACGTGGCTGGGCATGGAGTCGTAGAGGACTCCATCCATGTCGAAGAGGATTGCTTTTATCATATTTTCGGGGGATGACAGATCGTAGCCTGCCATGACGGTTTAGTATCCCGGTTTATTTAAAAGTTTGAACATATTCTTTTTGTAGGCTTCCACGCCGGGTTGGTCGAAGGGATTCACACCCAACAGGTAACCGCTGACGCCGCAAGCACGTTCAAAGAAATAGAGCAATTGTCCGAGATAATATTCGTTCAATTCGGGAATTTCGATGCGGAGATTGGGAACGCCGCCATCGACGTGAGCCATTTGTGTGCCTAATTCGGCTTGCTTGTTTACATAATCGACTCGTCGGCCGGCCAAGAAATTCAATCCGTCCAAATCCTGCTCGTCGAAAGGAACTTCCACTTGGTAATTGGATTTGGCGACCGAGATAACCGTTTCATAGATCGACCGTTCGCCTTCTTGAATCCATTGTCCCATCGAATGTAAATCGGTTGTGAAATCGACGGAAGCCGTGAAAATGCCTTTCTGTTCCTTGCCTTCGCTTTCGCCGTACAACTGTTTCCACCATTCGGAAACGTAGTGCAGTTTCGGATGAAAATTGGCCAAGATTTCGATTTTCTTACCGCTTTTGTACAGTTCATTGCGAGTGGCGGCGTAGATTTCGGCCAAGTTTTCTTCAAACGGAACGGCGCTTGCGGTGTTTTTTTCCATTTCAAGGGCGCCGGCAAGCAATTGTTGGATGTCGATTCCGGCAACAGCTATCGGTAACAATCCTACAGGAGTTAAAACCGAAAAGCGGCCGCCCACGTTGTCGGGAATCACGTAAGTTTTGTAAGTTTCCTTGTCGGCCAAGGTGCGTAATGCGCCACGGGCTTTGTCGGTTACGGCCACGATGCGCGATTTCGCTTCGGCTTTTCCAAGGGCGTCTTCCAATTGTTTTTTCAGGATGCGGAAGGCCAAAGCCGGTTCGGTTGTCGTTCCTGATTTGGAGATATTGATAATGCCGAATGATTTATTATTCAAATAAGCGGATAATTCGTGAAGATAATCTTCGCCGATGTTGTGTCCTGCGTAAACGACCACCGGTTTTTTGCCCGATAATTGGTCGAACGAGCCGGAAAGTGCGTCGATAACGGCTTTCGCCCCCAAATAGCTTCCGCCGATTCCGACAACGACCACTACTTCGCATTTTGAGCGAAGTAAATCGGCAGTTGCCTGAATATCAGCCAATTCTGCTGCTGTGATTGAGGAAGGAAGATGCAGCCATCCCAAAAAATCGTTGCCTTTTCCCGTTCCGTTTTCCAATCTGCGGTTTGCTTCCATCGCTTTGGATGCTTGCGCATAGACTTGTTCTTTTGTGATTGCGCCTAATGCCTTTTCAATTTCTAATTTAATTTTTGCCATTTTTGATTTAATTTTTGATAACAGATGAGTTCGTTTCTATATACGACATTTTCGAAGTTGTATATTCGAGCGACAAAGGTACAATATTTTCAAGTAGAATACAAATGCTTTTCTAATTTGCTGATATAAAGTGTTTAATGGGATTTTGAGGGGGGGCCATCCTATCGAGCGAAATCGAATGAAATCGAGTGAAAAATCGTTATATTTTGTTTCTTTCGCATCACTTAGCCCCTAAACACAGGGTTTTGCAACTGAGCCTTTTTCGCGCAGGACAGCCATTTTTGACTTTTTTCTGCCGCAACTAATGCAACGTGGGCGGCCTGCTATCGCCGCCCGCCCACGCTGAAATACCTCTCATTCCTTTCTTTACTTAGGGTGCAACAGAAGTGAGGGCAAGACGGATACCCTTTTTGTAGCTCATGTTGCGGTTACTCATACTTCCGCCGTGAGAGAAGCCGCGGTCAGACACCCGACAGTACGTAGCTGAGTCATCCTTGTAACCACCGCGAACAACACGGTCAGCAGTACCAGAACCGGCGTCAAGGTCAGAAGTATAATTAACATTATCCTGATACCTATTCCAACACCACTCAAGCACATTGCCGCTCATATCGTATAAGCCCAAAGCATTGGGCGATTTTTCGCCGACAGGCTGCGGTTGGTAGTCGACTATCGTGTTGCTATCCCAAATACCGTTTTCGTCGTTGCCGTTAGAGAAATAGTAATCCTTGGCGCTACCGTGCTTCGACGGCGCATACTGTCCGCCACGTGCC
>JAISWY010000148.1 GCA_031270925.1 Candidatus Symbiothrix sp. | reverse complement strand
ATGCAAGCCTTGATTTCGGTCGATAACAGCCTCCAATGGGATACGATTTGGGATGCTTCTATCGGCGATTTCAACGATGCGAATATCGAAGATTTTATGAATAACGCTTGGTATCAAATTGGTATTCCGTTGGGTGGTTACGCCGGAAAATCAATTCGTTTGGCCTTCCGTTTAGTAGGAGATGATGCGCAATCGTCGGCAATCGACCATATTAGCGTATGTGAATTAGCATACGATATTCCGCAAGGCTTTTTCTACGGCGGTTTAGATAAAAACGGCGCCGGTTTTTCTGCATTGATGATGGGAGCAGCTTATACGCCAACCGTTTGGAGTACATCGGTAAAAGGTGCGGAAGGGTATTTATGGACATTGCCGGATATTGAAGGAACGGGTTCGCATACATCCGCAGAAGCCTATTCCACTGCCGTTTATATCCACGACGCCTATTATTTTCCATCTCTCTCATTAATTTACAGTGAGGAACTTACCGAACCTTACGTTTGGGCTGCAAATGCTCCTGCAATTTTCGGACGACCGGTTTTCTTCATCGGCGGCAACTACAACGATTGGCTGCGCCGGTTTGAAATCAACACAGCAGACGGCAAATTGGCCGAAAGCTTCGGTGTAGGCAATTACAACTTGTTGAATAATATTGATACAATCGCTTTATCGCCAAAGAATTACCTGTTCGGAACCGATTCTTTGCATTTGAAAACCGCGTTCGGCAATTATTTCGATAAACCGGCGCATGCCTATCATCTAAAAGGCGTTCGCATTGCGACTGCGAAAATGACCGCTCCGGCCAAGTCTGAATTAACGCTAACGGTCTATCGCATAAATGCAAACGGCGAAATTCAGGATGTTTTAGCCACTTCCAAATGGCAAACGGACGAGGCTATTCTTGATTCTGCGTTTTATACGCTTGAATTTAAAACCGATATTGTTGTTGAAGATGCGGTGTTGATGGCTTTAAGCGGATTTACAG
Organism: Candidatus Symbiothrix sp.; assembly: GCA_031270925.1. Classification (GTDB taxonomy): domain Bacteria; phylum Bacteroidota; class Bacteroidia; order Bacteroidales; family Azobacteroidaceae; genus Azobacteroides. Next base: position 3,046 of record JAISWY010000148.1, on the reverse strand, counting down.
ATAAGCCCGGTTTGCAATTTTGCGTCTATTCCGAAACTATGCAAAGCAACGGCATCTCCAATACTTATATCTATACGGATGATAATCAATGGGTTTCGTCTTCTGAAATATTGACGAACGGCCTTGTTCCCGCACTTTGTTTTACGCTGGATTTGGATTATTCGTTTATCGCTTCCGAAAACAACGACTATCGCTTTGCTGCGGTTACTGTCGGCGATACCAAATCATTCAAATTGAAGCGCTGGGCGGATTTCGACGAAAAATGGAGCGATCAACTGCCGCTTTGGGTTTCATCCGATTTATCCGAAAATGAAAATGGCGAAATGATTTATACACTGACTGTTACGGATGAATTGCCCGAAGGCATCGAAGCGCGATGGTCGGATGCAATCTTGACGGACGGACGCGGCGCCAAAACGCATTTCACGATTGCGCAAGGCCCTGCTCCTTGGAAAATCAAATCACTGAACGATTCACGAAAAATCTTTATTCGCCTTGTAAACGACAATTTCGAATTGCAATATCCGCCCGAAACATTCGACAAAGCCGAAATATTCGACATATCGGGTAAATCGTTCGGAAAATATTCCCTTTCGAATAGCGGACAAACCCTTTTGCCGGCTTCGGCTTATCCGCACGGAGTTTATCTAATCGGATTGAGCGGCAAAATCAATCAAACCCTGCGAATAATTAAATAAATATGAACACATTCAGATTTGGAAAATACAGCGATACGGATACCTTGAGCCGGTTAATCGGCGAAAATTACGCCGTTCTTTCGATTATGAGCCGTTTTGGGATTCCGATTGGCTTCGGCGACCAAAGTATTCGGGAAGTTTGTTCCAAAAATCAAGTTGATACGGAAACGTTTTTGGCGATTATCCGTTTATTGACCGGCGATGCTTCCAAAAGTCCCGATACACCACTTTTCATTCCTACTCTAATTGAGTTTTTGCGAAATTCGCACAACTATTTTTTGGATTATCGTTTACCGGACATTCGCAAATCATTGACAACTGTTTTGACCGAAGGCTTGGACGATTTGAATCAAGCGGTTTTGAAGTATTTCGATCAATTCGCCGCCGCTGTCCGCAAGCACATGATGTATGAAAACACCAAGGTTTTTCCGAATGTAACTATCAAACAGAAAGACACTTATTCCAAGAATTTTCATAAACAGCACGAATCGATCGAAACGAGTTTGGCCGAGTTTAAAAATATCCTTATTAAATATTATTCTGCGCCGCTCACGAACGAGATGAATCGCTTGCTGGTCGATATTTTCAACTGCGAACAGGAATTGGCGCTTCATAATGCCGTAGAAGACAAACTCTTTTTACCCGCCATTGCATGACCCATCTCATTAAAATCGTTTTGGCGGAGCCATCACCCATTATCCGAAACGGGATATTGTCTATTTTGCATCATTTCAACCGTATCCAAACGGAAGTGTATGAAGTCAACGAAGTTGAACAGCTGAAATCGGCGCTCCAATGGCGCAAACCCGATTTGTTGCTTGTGAATCCGATGGTTTTGAATTTATTTTCGTTGCAGCAAATCCGAAAAGAAGCGGCTAATCAATCTTTGAAGTGCGTTGCCTTGCAAAGTGCTTTGGCCGATAATTCGCTGTTCAAACATTTTGATGAAATCATTGGTTTGTACGATTCGATCGAACAAATCAACGAAAAACTGACTCGGCTTGTGAGCCTTCCCGAAGAAGAAAATCGACTCGAATCGCTATCCGTGCGTGAAAAAGAAATAGTGGTTTGCATCGTCAAAGGAATGATCAACAGGCAGATAGCAGATAAATTGCATTTATCTACCCACACGGTCGTGAGTCACCGGCGTAATATCGCTACGAAACTGCAAATTCACAGCACTTCGGGATTGACAATCTATGCAATTGTAAATAAGCTGGTTACCATGGAAGAAATCAAATTTTAATTCATTTCCTCCGCTTGCGTATCCGCTTCATGCAGCGCTCACCTGCCATCATTATGAGTGCAAACTAGGATTATTTCCGGCTTAATTGGCATTTTATTTGTATATTTTAGCTAAGAGTTATAATTTTGTGTGCGAAACAAAGTGAATATTCAAATTGTTTTATGATTAAATCATTGAATTACAGAGCGATATGAAAGTATCCTTTTCAAATGGTGTAGAGGATAAATATTTTTCGGAAGTCTATCTGACCTATTATTCCAAACTGATTTTGTTTGCGAAAGAATACGTCGTTTCCTACGAAGATGCTGAAAATATTGTGCAGGATCTATTCCTTTTCCTTTGGGAAAACAAGGAAATACTGCATACCATTCATAATCCGAATGCTTATTTTTTTACTTTGACGAAAAACCGCTGCATCGATTTTCTTCGGAAAAAAATCACCGAAACCAAGTGCAACGAAAAAATCCAATCGATCTTTGAATCCGAATTTAAATTGAAACTCGATTCATTGGAAGAGTTTGATATTTTTGGATTGAGCGACGAAAATATCGAAAACCTGATTACGGAAGCCATCAACAGTCTGCCTGAAAGATGCCGTGAAATATTCTTGTTGAGCAAATTCAAAGGATTGAAATACAAGGAAATATCCGAGCAATTAAACATCTCCGTCAATACGGTCGAAGGCCAAATGAGCATCGCGCTTCGTAAATTGCGAATCCAACTGAAACAGTTTCTGCCGCTTTATCTCTTCCTTATTATTTAGGAATACGAAATAAATAACCTGTCAAAGTTCCACTGATTATCTCCCAGCCCCGAAAAAGGCATAAAAGTAAAAATATGACAGAAACGGTATTATTAAACAATGGAATACAAAGAGTAATAAATGAATGATAGCGCTCTTTGCGAAACCTTCGCGTCCCTTGCGGTTAAATATTTTTTACCGCAAAGTTCGCGTCATCTGCAAAACCCTGTGTTTAGCAGAGGCGACAGACCGCAGGTCTGAATAAGAATAACCCCCAATGAAGCGAAGCGATTGGGGGGTGCTAGAAATACATCGATCCCCTCAACCCGCAGGGTTGAATATCCGAAATAAATCACTATC
>JAISWY010000163.1 GCA_031270925.1 Candidatus Symbiothrix sp. | reverse complement strand
CCACTCAAACCGCAGGAAATCGCCAATTCGGAAGAATGTTATTTGGTTGGATTGCGTAACAAGCAGTTTCACAACGCTTTCATCAATCCGAACGATTATTTTGAGGAAGTTTTGAAACGCGACCCCAACGATACGCGCAGCAATACGCAAATGGGCATCTTTTACCGCGAAAACGGCGATTACGACCGGGCAGCCGAACATTTCCGCCGCGCCATCCGCCGATTGACCAAAGATTACACCCGTCCCCGCGATTGCGAAGCCTTGTATAACTTGGGCTTGATACTCAAAGAACAGGGAAATTACGCGGCGGCAATCGACACTTTGTACCGTGCCGCTTGGGATTACGCTTTTGCTTCGGCCGCTTATTTTCAATTGGCGCAAATATCCGTCAATCAGGGAAATAACGAACGCGCAATGGAAGAATTGGCGGTTTCGTTATCGACTAATGCTGAAAATCTGCATACACTGAACCTGCAAACATCTTTGTTGCGCAGTTTGAATCAAACAGTTGAGGCTCAGATAATTAATGCCAAAGTATTGGCCATCGACCCTTTGAATCTCTATGCCGTTTACGAAAAATCGCTTTTGAGCGGTCAATCGGCGGAATTTACGAAAATGATGCGCGATTTGCCGGAATCTTATCTCGAATTGGCTATTTCTTATCTGCACAACGGTTTTACGGACGAAACTTTGAAATTATTGCAAACGGCCGATAAAATCACGGCTTATCCCACCGTAAAATATTGGTTGGGATATTTGGCAGATACAAAAGGAGATAAAGAAGTCGCAAAACGCTATTTTACCGATGCTGCGAATTTGCCGATTGATTATTGCTTCCCGTTCCGTCTCGAAACGGTAAAAGTGTATGAAAAGGCGATGGAATATTTGCCCGACGCAGCTAATTCTTACTATTATATGGGCAATTTGCTGTTCGACAAGCAAGCCGATAAAGCGATGATTTATTGGCAAAAAGCCCTTGGAAAAAATCCGAATTTCGCCATGGCTTACCGTAATTTGGCTTGGGCGTATAAATTTCATGTGAAAGACGCCGCGAAAGCAATTGCCAATTACGAAAAAGCGATTTCCTTAGACGCTTCGCAAGCCCTGTTCTTTACCGAATTAGACGAAGTGTATGAAAGCGCGAACGTTGATGTGAAAAAGCGTTACGAAATTTTGTCGCAACATCACGCTACGGTGCAGAAACGCTACGATTCGTTTGTCCGCGAAATACGGATGACTATTTTGGCAGGCGAATACGACAAGGCGATAGAACATCTGACCTCGCACTTTTTCAGCCGTCAGGAAGGCGTGAACGACCTGCATGATATTTATGTGGACGCCTGTTTGCTCGCCGGAAAAGCGCAACTCGAACAAGGCAATATCGCCAAAGCCTGCGAATATTTTCTTAAAGCTAACGAATATCCCGATAATCAATGCGTTTCGCGCGATGAAATTTACAACCGCAATTCGCAAGTGTATTATTACATCGGATTGGCGGTCGAACAGCTCGGCAAAAAATCGGAAGCGAAAAAATATTACCGTTTGGCGGCGCAAAATCCCTCGCTCGAAACCAATATTTACGATTACGAACGTGCGTTGGCGATGTTGAAATTAGACAAAAAAGCCAATGTTTCGCCGTTCTACGATGCCTTGATTCAATTGGGGCAGAGCAAAATAACCGAAGAAGTTGATAATTTCTTTGTATCGTTCGGGCCGGGTAAGACAGTAGCGGAAGTCAATACCCTTGCGTATTACACGCTTGGATTAGGTTATTTGGGCAAAGGCGATGCCGCCAAAGCCAAAGAATGTTTTGCAAAAGCGGTTTCGATTAAAGCAGATAACCTTTGGGCGAAAATCGGAATGAAAAATTGAAAATTGAATATGAAAAAAATATCAATAATATTATTAGCGTGTTTAGCCTTGAATAGTTACGGCAAAGCGCCCTGCAACAACGGTCGTTGGTCGGAAGAGAAAGCCAAAGCATGGTATGCACAACAAGCTTGGCCTGTAGGTGTAAACTATGTAACTGTCACCGCCATCAACCAAATAGAGATGTGGCAAGCCGAATCATTCGACCCGCAAACAATCGATATGGAGATGCAACGGGTCGAAGATTTGGGCTTCAACACAGTACGCATTTTCCTGCACGATTTGGTATGGCAAGTTGATTCAAAAGGTATGAAACAACGCCTTACACAATTCTTCGACATTTGCGAAAAGCATCATTTGAAAGTGATTGTTACCTTTTTTACCAACGGAGGCAAACCCACTCAGCCCGAAGCCAAAATGGGTAAGCAACCCGAATCAATTCAAGGCGTGCATAATTCGGGATGGCTGCAAACGCCCAAAGCCGAGGTCGTGAACGATCCTGCACAATGGGAACCGCTGAAAAAGTACGTGCAAGACATCTTGAAATCGTATAAGAACGATAAGCGCGTATTGTTGTGGTGTCTCTACAACGAGCCGCAAAACTTCAATCGCAACGCCGATTCGATGAGCTTGTTACGCGCCGTTTTCCAATGGGCGCGGGAAATCAATCCGTCGCAACCGCTCACTTCGCCCATTTGGGGCATCCCCGCCAAAGATACCGCGCTGGATATTGTAAGTTTTCTGGGCGAAAACTGCGATGTGATGTCGATTCATTGTTATAAAAAACCGGAGGTAATGGAAGCCTTTATCAAACAGATGAAACGTTTCAAACGACCGATTATCTGTCAGGAATATATGGGTCGTCCCGAATCGACTTTTCAAGAGATTCTTCCGATTCTCAAACGCGAAAACATCGGCGCCATCAGTTGGGGACTGACCAACGGCAAATGCAATTTCCACGTGCATTGGACGAGCAAAGCCGGCGACCCCGAACCGACTGTGTGGTTTCACGATATTTTCAGAAAAGACGGCAGCGTTTTTTCGCAGGAAGAAATTGATTGTATAAAAAAATTAACTGGTAAGAAATGAAAAATAAAATCATGAAATTTTGGGCTGTTTTTTCGTTGTTTCCACTCTGTTTTTGCTGTGGAGGCTACGAACCTATTCCTGAACCCGAAAAGCCGCAAGATAAAATCACAATCCGGTCGATTGCCGATTTGAATAAGCGGACATCGGTCATCGACTCGCACAAAGACGAGAAAAACAACGGCTTGGAACTCGATTTCCGCCGAGCCAAAGAACTGAGCAGCGAGTTGGCTACCGCATCGCCCTATTATCCCCGCTTGAAAAAAATTGCGGAAGATGCGTATATTCTTTTCTATCAGGATCATCAGACCGGCGACAAGAATATTTTTTACGCTTTGAGCAAGGATTTGCTTTCGTGGAGTACGAGCCGTCCGCTGTTTACCGCCTATCCCCACGGTTCGGATACGCGCAAATTCGCCACCGTTGACGCCCTCGTTTTGCATAACGGCGACATTTTGGCCGTTTGCAGTTTCCGCGACAACAAAGGTTATTCCACCCGTCCGAAAGACAGCGGTTTGATGCTTCGCCGCAGCACGGACAAGGGCGCGACTTGGAGCGAAGAAGAAATCATCTACATCGGTTCTAATTGGGAACCTTACCCGATGCAACTTCCGAGCGGCGAAATCCAAATCTATTTTACCGATAACGACCCGACCGAAGGCATCCACAATTCCGGCTCGTCGATTATCCGTTCGTATGACAACGGCAAAACGTGGATTCCCGAAAAGGGACAACTACCCATCCGCGTCTGTCATCAATACACTTACACGAATCAGGACGGCGTCAAGATTTTTTCAGGTCAAATGTCGGTAGCCCGCCTTTTACACGACAACAAGACTATCGCCGTAGTCTGCGAAGCCCGTCTTACTTACGGCGGCACTTACCGCATTTCTACCTATTATTCAACAGATAACTGGGCGAAATCAATCGGACAAAACGAAGAAGGTCCGGCCGACCACAATTGGAATATGTGGACAGGCGCGGGTCCCTATCTCTCGCTTTTCCCTTCGGGTGAAAGCGTGATGTCTTACGGAGCCAAAATCGGCGCCGAACGCTCCGACCGTATGACGCTTCTGTTAGGTGGCCCCACGGCTCGCGATTTCGACCACGACCGGCCGTTTTATCCTTTCGTGAATTACGCCTTGGGCTTTTGGAGCTGTACCGAAATCGACGATCCCCATACTTTGATTGTCGCTGCTCCGAATCTCACAACTTCCAATGTGAAAGCGACCATCTGGCTCGGCCGTATGCTTTTGAACCACCGCATCAACGCGCCTCTCGCTACTCCGAAAATCGATGGCGACAATGCCGATTGGGAAAACAATACCGATGCATTCTTCCTCGGAAGCGATTCGCGCTCGCAAGCGGCTTTCCGTCTAGCGCACGACGACGACAATCTCTATCTTTTGATCGAACGCTTGGACGATTACTTAACCGACGACGATGCGTTTTCCATCCTGTTGAACAATGACTCAAAAACCCTGAAATTCAAAATCACATACAACAATGATTCTAAAACATTGGTAACAGACAATCCGTCTATCGAATGTAAATCATTCTTGTCGGGAAAATTCAACGATGGCAGCCGCGACAAAGGCTATATCACCGAGTTGGCAATTCCCGTTTCGTTGTTGAGCCATGGCCAACGGGTATTCTTCAATGCGATTTTGCACGACAGAGACATCAACGACGGTTTCGAGAATCTGAAAGAAACCGAGCCGGCCAAATGGTTGCCGGTTGTATTGGATAAATAATTTTTTACACATCTTAAAATTTAGTATTATGAACAAGAAATGGATTTTAGGTGCAATCATCCTGCTGTTTGCGGGAATATTGCCCATCGGTGCGCAAACTGTTTACGTTTATCGCACGGCAGAGAATCAAACCTATCTGGCTACGCGGAAAATTGTTTTCGCAGGCACGGATATGTCGGTGGTCGCTACCGACGGAACGGCGACAACGGTTGGTTACAACCTGTTGAAAAAGTTTTCATTGAAGGATTTCAACGAAAACTTTGTGATTACTTCCAACAGTTTGCGCACCAAAGCGGAATATGTGGGAGGCGATTTCAACGACATTATTTTCAACGGAACAGCCCAATTGGAGATTCCAGAGGACGAAACCGTGAAAGTAAACGGCGTGGTAAAAGTAAACAAAACGTATGACGTGCAAAAATGGTACGCCGTCGGTTTTCCCTTTGATATTGCGGAAATTCATTCCGACCATGAAACTTATCCCGATTTAACAGCTTGGAATGGCAACGAGGGTAGTTTTTGGGCGAAAATCTACGATGGCGTCGAAGATGAGTTTAACGATTACGCCAATGGTTCGGTTTTGGAAGCGGGCGGTTATGCTTTGCAATTTCCCTCTATTTTGCTCAACAAAACCATCACGTTTGTATCCGACCCGTATGTATCATTGAGCAATTCCGACGCTTTTGATGTAACGGCCAACGGTTACAAACTCACAGTCAATCCTTCGGTGGCCAACACGAACATCACTCCCGAAGATGCGAACAAGTATTACATCCTCGACATCAATCAAGCCGGCAATTTCGGTTTGTTGACGGCAGGTAATGCCTCCTCAAAAACATTCATCGCACCGTTTGAATCCTTGGTGGTTGCCAACAACATTAGTAGCGGCAATTTGCGCTCTTCGTTGGCGGTAGAAACGCCCACGGGAATAAAATTGCGCCCTTTGCTTGGCGAAGAACCGATTGCCGTGCATTATTATAATTTGCAGGGTGTAAAAATCACACAACCGCAACGCGGCAGCGTTTATTTAATAAAAACGGTTTTCCAATCGGGCAAAAGTGAGGTTTGCAAATCCATCATTCGATAATCATCAGTAGGGGCAAGGCATGCCTTGCCCCTACACAAACAACAACGAAAATGAAAAAACAGACAATAATTTTAACAACAGCCATTCTGCTCGCAGCTTCGGCGTCAGCCGACTGCAGAACAATAAAAGATCGCACGGATAATTGGCTACAACGCGAAAACACAGATAACAAGGGATCGCAATCCCTTGTTGCCAACGAAACAACCTCCGGCAATTTACGCGGCGCCATTGACGACACAGGCGACTCCGCTATAGGCGCTCTGTCGGTGCCTGTCGGCGCAATTCCTCTCGCTGCTGTTTTGCTTTTGGGCTGCGCCTATGGGATTTTTCGTAGAACAAATAAACAATAATTCCCATGAAAAAACGATTTATTTTTTTGATTATCGGCATTTTGTCCGGAGGAATATCCGCGCAGGGCAATCTGTACTTCTATCAAAACGATGGTTCGAAAACGGCCTGCAATTTGGACGCCATCAAATGGCTGACGTTTCTTGCCGAAGGCTTGGTAATTACTCATGCCGATAACTCCGAATCGGCTATTTCCTATACCGATTTGCGGTTTTTTAGCCTGAATGATTATAATTTCACGACTATTGAGCCGGTTCGGGCGGAAAATATCAGCGTTTATTCCGATTTTGCAAACGATTTAATCAGCATCAAAAACGAACAAACAATGAACGAAATCCGCCTCTACAATTTGCAGGGGCAACTGCTGATGCTCCGCCAACCGCAGGCATCGGAAATCACTTTATCCGTAAGCGATTATACGTCGGGAGTTTATATCCTGCATATCGCCGACGGCAACGGAATCCATATTCAAAAAATCATTAAACATTAAATTCATCATGAAAAAGAATCTTTTTATTTTTATGGCAGTGTTGGGAGCATTTTTTGCCCTCAACGCCAATATCTTCGCAGAAGATTATTATGTGTTGTACAAAGACAACGCCGTTACCCAATTGTTTGCAGGCAACGCCATCGACAGCGTGAAACCCGACAGCAAAACCGCTGCCGCCAACCTCTCGTTTTATACTGCCGACGTCCCCGAAACAGTAGCTTTGCCCGACAGCGTAGTGTTTAAAAATATTACCGACCTGTCGCCGACCGAAAAAGCCAACTGCTACATCGTACCGAGCGCCGGAACCTACATGTTCGATACCGAGTTGCGCGATGGAACGCTTAAAAGCGGCGCTGCCGCCGATTATGTGTGGACGGATGTGGAATATATCGGGTTTAGTGCTGATGGAGTGGAAATTACAGGCAATCTGTTTACTGCGGCTCCAGTGAAGGAAATTCAAGCAAAATCGCCCCAAAATGAAAATTGGGTAATAAAAGACATTCAGTATTTGCCCGCGCTGAACAAAATTATGTTTACCGCTACCGGAAATATAGGCAAT
>JAISWY010000365.1 GCA_031270925.1 Candidatus Symbiothrix sp. | reverse complement strand
GGAGCCAAGCTCAATGCTTTTTTGAATAAATCGCCGGCTGTTTTTTCGTCATTCGTCAATGCTAATTTTCCTTCTCCAATGTGACCGAAAGGATATTCAGGCGCCGTTTCAATCGCTTGTTTGTAGTAATAAGCGGCCGAATCGCTGTTTTGCAATTCAAAATACGTTTGTCCAAGATAATACAGGTTTTCTGCTTTTTCCTGCGGCGATTGATTGGTTTGTTCCAAGAAGAAAATTTTGGCTGCATCATACAATTCGGCTCTGTACAAGTCGATTCCTCTCTCGTTGTTTCCGGCGTATATTCCTGTAAAAGAAAGGAATAACGCGGCTAAACTGATCCATTTTTTAGTGTTCATATTCAATTAATTTTTAAAATTATTTCGGATAAGCGTCAATGACGCGCACTTCTCTATTTTGTGGCGCGGTAACGGGCAATAAACCTTCCTGCATGATGATTTTTTGTCCCACTTGCAGACCAAGGAAAACGCTCAATCCTGAGGATAAGCCGCTTTTCGGATCGGAAAGCAAAACATATATCGGCCGCCAAAACGGATAGTTTTCTTGCATCAAATCGCCTGCGTAGGGCAAATAGCTGTGGTTGAGTGTTGCCGGTTCGTTTTCGCTCAAACGCAGCAAACGGATTTTTTGTTGAGTCGCTTCCGGCAAGGCGTTAAGCGCATTCAAACTGATAAACCCAATTGTATTAGGCATTTTGCACACTTTATCGATGACTTCGGTGCAATTTTTCAAGGAATAAATATTAGCGGTTAAACGGTTTTTATCGGCAATCGAATCCATCACATAACGCAGGACGCCCGATTCTTTGCTATCGACCAACAAGCGGACGGCGCCTAATGACGAACTTGGCCGGATTTGCGACCATTCGGTGATTTCTCCTGACAAAATGCGTTTCAATTGTGGGATACTCATCAACGAATCGTTGTTTAATGTGTTGATTATCAATGCAATGCCATCAAACGCAATCAGTTGTTTTCGCAAAGTCAGCTTTAAACTGTCCAAGTCTTGTTTTTCTTTCGCATATAAATCGCGTGTAGTAAGTGCGAAGCGAACGGAATCTGCTATCAGTAGCCGGATGGCTTCGGTTTCGCTGGTATAAATGGGAAAAATCACGGCTTCCGGAAAATGGCCTTCAAAAACCTGTATTTCCTTTTCCATCAAGGATTTGAAGTTTTCATCGCAAGCAATAGAAATGATTCCCGAATGAATGGTATCATCCCATTTGTCCGTTGTTTCTTTTTGCTTGCAAGAAACAACGGACAAAATAAAAATAAGAACTATATATATCTTAATAGCCTGTTTCACAATTTCTTAATCGCTCTGTAAACTCTGAATACGCCATACACCGCCAAAACAACTCCAAAACCGGTACACAAACCTTTGTTGAAATTCAATTGTATATGCCACCATCCGGGGAATAAAAAGATACTCGCAAAAACCAAATACAATATGGCCATGGCGGCTTCAAAGCCGATTGCGAACTTTTGCATCCATCCCTGTTTTTGAGGTTCTTCGTTCATAGAGCAATTTTAATTTTTAATGTTGTATTTTAAATTTAATGGGTAAGGTGTAATACACTCTTACCGCCTTTCCTTGTTTCATTCCCGGCGTCCATTTCGGCATTTTCTTTACTACGCGCACTGCTTCCCTGTCTAAACTCGGATACAGCGAACGTAAAATTTGAACATTGCCTATCGAACCGTCCATTTCCACCACAAAACGGAGAATCACTTTTCCTTCTTGTCCCATTTCGATAGCATCTATCGGGTAGCGGATGTTTTTGCTTAACCATTGGAGCAGATTTCCGTGTGCAGGGTCGAATATAGGTGCATCATCTGCATGATCTATTATCGGTTCTTCGCTTGCCTCTGTAGGAGGCGCTACTGTACTGGGATGAACAATTCCTTTGGGATCGCCTACAATGGTTTCCGGGCCGCTTGTTGCATCCGAATATGTGAGATCATCTTGATTAATCATCCCCTCTTCGGGAGCAACTAAGGGATCGAGAACAATCGTCGGATTGTTAAATTGAATGGTCGATCGTAGCGGTACCGCCGATGCGGAAACAATTTCCACCGGTTTAATTGCCGGCTTTTGCGGGATTACCACTTGCGTAAGCCTTACTTCCTCGTTTTCCGACGCCTGTAATGGAAGTGGAACCGTTTTTGCCGGAATAACCAACTTGGGCAGGAAAAGTAAAGCAAACCCAACTGCAATTACCACTGCAATCGCCAACAAGTGGCGGTTGGAAGAATCTTCTCGTAATTCGTATGCTCCATACGATTGGTTTCTGCCTTCAAAAACAAGGTTTAACCATTCTCTCGAATCTAAATTAATGTCTTTTGCCATAACTTTAACTTTTTTAAGGGTGATACGCTTTTTTTTTTAGAAAAAACATATTTTGAAAAAGATTGCCTGAACAACCATTTCAACACCAAAGACTCATTACGAGAAAGAATTTCCGAACTTATTAGAGAGGCGTCATGGCGGGTTAGACCCGCCATCCCCTCATCGCGAATTTATCAATTTTGCAACTTAAACAACACGGGCAGCGTATAATATACATATACCGCATTTCCGTTTTGTTTTCCCGGAATCCATTTCGGCATTTTCTTTACCACGCGAACTGCTTCCTTATCCAAACTCGGATCCAACGAACGTTGTACTTCTACATTGTCCACCGAACCATCGGGTTTTACAACGAAGCGAAGGATTACGCGGCCTTGAATGCCTTGTTCTTGCGCTACTGTCGGGTATTTGATGTTTTCCGACAACCAACGCATCATTTCCTTGTCGCCGCCGGGGAACGACGGCATTACTTCCACGTGATTGTGGATTTCCGGTTTTTCTTCTTGAATCACTACCTTGTGGTCTTGCAAGTCGGCAATATCCACACCACCATCTTTTACACCTTCAACGGTCGCCACCGAGATTTGAGCCGTTGATTCGGTCAGATCTTGCTGACTGACGATTTCGTCGGTTACTTCATCGTCATGTGCAATTACCGGAGGCGTAAATTGAATGGTTTCCCTTAATGCAGGGGGAGGAGGAACGTTTTCAATTTCCTTGATTTGGTTCTCTTCCGGGACTTCCGTTTGAATATCTACCAAAGTTACATCTTCTTCAATCGCGATCGCAGCTTTTTCGGGGATAACCGATTGAATGACTTTCGGAAGCAACACGGACGACAATCCGATAACGGTAACAATTATCAACGATTTCAAATGTCGATTAGACGAATCGTTGCGTAATTCATATGCTCCGTAGTCCTTATTTCTGCCTTCAAAAATGAGGCTTAACCATTTTTGAGAAGTTAAATCAAAATCTCTTGCCATAATTTTACTGTTTTAATTGAGATTAAAATTTTATTATCGGTTGGCCTGTGCACGTTGCGCTTCTGTGAGATACTCGCCGTATTTGGTTTTTTCGTACAGAAGGTAACGGTCGCCGTCGCTTATATCAATAATCGCATAAGCTCCAATATTACAAATCAACATTTCATCCAAAACGTCCACCAAGTTTTTGTAGGTCGAAAGCTCGGTCGCTTTAATCATGATAGTAGGCGCTTTCTTGGCTTCCTTAGCTTTATCCTGCACCTTTTTTGATTCTTCTCGAAATACTTCGTCGGTAATTTCCTCACGCTCCTTTTGTGCTTTCAACTCTTGTATCGCTTCGTAAGTTCCCTCGTTTTTCTTTAATAAAACTGCTCGAAGACCCTCGGCCGTATAAGTTGTTTCTTTCAAGAAATCGGGGTTTTTATAATCCGACCCGTCTTCTTTAGGCATCCCTTCGTAATAATAAAGGGTATTTTCAGCTCCTAAAATAACGGTAATAGCGGTTGATTCCCGTACCTTCGTTTGATTGGTTTTTTCATCATTCTCTTTCGAAGGCATATTCAGATTCATTGTTTGCGGCTTCAAAAGCGTGGTACAAAACATGAAGAATGTAATCAGCAACATATTCATATCCACCATGGGAGTGAAATCGACACGTAAATGCTGTTTCTTCTGTTTATTTTTTTTGCCACCTTCGCCGTGATCGCTGGTTTGTACTTCTGCCATTTTTTATGTTTTTTGTCAGATTAATACTTTATTTATTTTCGGACGAAGCCGTTCTCAAATTGGTAATCAACAAGTATTTGTATTCGCGCATCGAACCCAAATCGTCCATTACCTTTTTGATAACCGGGTAATTGGTGGATTGATCGGCCTTGATGGCGATACGCAATTCCTGTATTTCCGCTTGTACACCACTCGCAACCAAACTTTCCTGACGTTCACGCGCTACTCTTTTGGCATGTCCGATCCATCGTTTGAACTCGTTGTCTTTCGATATTTCCTTTCCTGCGGCGTCTATTACCGCCACGCTATCGGTTGGAATACCTACGCGAGGGTTTTCTACATCTTGCATATATTTATCCTGCTGCTCTGTTGTTTGACCCAAAAACTCTTTCATGATGCCCATCGGAACGCCGAATGTAGCGAGGTTTTTGAATGTACTTATCAGCTTCGAATCTTTCGGATCTTTCGGATCAAATATATAGCCGTAATCTTCGCCTACCGCCTTTAATGCTGCTTCTTTGTCGGCCGGATTATCCAAGCCTAAAAAGATTTTCCCTTTGTCGTTTACCAAAATTGTCAGAAGGTTAGTTTCCGGAATCTTGATTTCCGAAACCGAAGCCGGCGTGTTTACCTGAATCGGTTCTTTCTGCACAAAGGTTGAAGTCAGCATGAAGAAAGT
>JAISWY010000038.1 GCA_031270925.1 Candidatus Symbiothrix sp. | reverse complement strand
TTCAACCCACTTCGGGGTTGAGGGGAGGGTGGTTACTTCTCTCGCACCCCCCAATCGCTTCGCTTCATTGGGGGGTATTAACATTCAGACCTGCGGTCTGTCGCTTCTACTTAACACAGGGTTTTGCAACTGATCCATAATATAAATAAAATAGTATATAATTGTACCTCAAAATGTTATTGAAGCAATGGAAGAATTAATATTAAAGACGCTACGTAAAATTGTGGGAAAAAGGCCGGTATATAAACGATTGCCGTTGGATTATACGCAACAGGCGGCGGCGGATTTGATATTCAATTATCTCTCGAGCGATAAGCCTTGTATGATTGCGCGTTTTGGTTGCGTCGAGTTATGGACGGTTATCAATTTTCAGACCTGCGGTCTGTCGCTTCTATACTTAACACAGGGTTTGGCAACTGAGCCATAATAATGGGGAAATCAGATACACGCGATCGAAATCCCATGCCAATTTGCATAAATGCCGCAGCAAACGATATGTTTCCTTGTATAAATGAAAAAATATCCATAATTTTGCATCCAAAATAAAATTGAAACAGCGATTCCGTAATTTTGAACAGGCATCTTGTCATTTACAAGAAGCGCTTTTGTTCGGCAGTCGCGCCAAGGGAACATATCATTCGGATAGCGATTTGAAAGAACATATTCTCAGAGTTGGAAAACCGCTAATTAAGATTCACGCATGAAAAAACGAGCCTTGTTTATCGATCGCGACGGTACTTTGATTGCCGAGCCGCCCGTAACCTGTCAGGTAGATACTTTGGAACAATTGGAATTGTTACCCGGAGTGATTCGTAATCTCTACAGGATTCGTCAAAAATCCGATTTTGAATTGGTTATGGTTACCAATCAGGATGGTTTGGGAACAGCCGGTTATCCGCAGGAAAATTTCAATCAAGTGCAATCCAAAATGTTGGAATTTTTTCGGAACGAAGACGTCATTTTCGACAATATTTTCATTGATAAATCCTTTCCCGAAGATAATTTACCTACGCGCAAACCCGGAACGGCAATGCTAAGCGATTATTTGCAAGGCGATTACGATTTGGAACATTCATTTGTAATCGGCGATCGGCCGACAGACGTCGAATTAGCGCACAATTTAGGCTGTCGCTCCATTACGATAGATGTACAAACCGATTGGGACAAAGTGAGCGAAATCGTATTGGCCAACGAGCGCAAAGCCGTCGTGCAACGCAAAACCAAAGAAACAGATATTTACATTTCCTTGGATTTGGAGGGAAATGGTCGTGCCGAAATCGCAACGGGACTGGGTTTTTTCGACCATCTTTTGGAACAAATCGCGAAACATTCCGGAGTCGATTTGCTTATTAAAGTTAGCGGCGATTTGCATGTGGACGAGCATCATACCATCGAAGATACGGGCATTGCGCTTGGAGAGGCTTTGTTGCAGGCTTTGAGCGATAAGCGTGGCCTTGAGCGCTACGGTTTTTGCCTTCCGATGGACGATTGCTTGTGTTCGGTAGCATTGGATTTCGGCGGCCGTCCGTGGTTGGTTTGGGATGCCGAATTTAAGCGTGAAAAAATCGGCGAAATGCCCACGGAAATGTTTATGCACTTTTTCAAATCGTTGAGCGACAGCGCTAAGATGAATTTGAATATCCGCGCCGAAGGAGGAAACGAACATCATAAAATAGAAGGAATATTCAAATCATTGGCGCGAGCAATCCGGATGGCTGTTCGTCGTGATGTGTTTTCCGACGAATTACCGAGTACAAAAGGCAGTTTATAAAAATTATTCCGTATATTTGTCCGCGAAATCAGAATTTTTAAAATAATAACAGCATGAAATCAAGAGTTTTTGTTTGGGGAGCAGTATCCCTCTTATTATTGTTAGTTGCTTGTAAATCAACGCCCAGCGGCTACAAACAAGTGTATGATGCGGCAAAACCGCGTTCGACCGTACAACAAGATACACTTGTATCGTCACAAGCGGCGGCTACGCCTTCATCGTCGAATGCGGCTGCGCAAGGCAGTTTTCGGGTAGAGCGTCTCACTGCGGTCGATGGAAGCGGCATCAAGCAATTTAGCGTGGTTATCGGCAGTTTTGTCAATAAAACCAATGCCGAATCGTTGAAAAATCGGATGAAAGCGCAAGGTTACAATGCCTTTTTAGCGCAAAACGAAAAGGAAATGTACCGCGTGATTGTGGCTACATTCGATAGCAAAGCCAATGCAATTGCAGAACGGGATGCCTTTAAAGTACGGTATGCGCCCGATTTCAGCGATACTTGGTTACTTGAGCAAGCTCAATAAGAGAAAATACACATATATTTTATGAAGACGGAAATTTTTATGGCCGCTACGCGCGGACACAAAAATCATGGGTGGTTAGATACGCACCACAGCTTTAGTTTTGCGAATTACTATGATCCGAATCGGATGCATTTTGGCGCTTTGCGCGTTGTAAACGACGATATTGTGATTGGCGGCGAAGGTTTCGGCACACATCCGCACGACAATATGGAAATCGTTTCCATCCCTTTGTACGGCGCTTTGCAACACCGCGACAGTATGGGCAACGGTAGTGTGATTCGCGCCGGCGAAGTGCAGGTCATGAGTGCCGGAACCGGAATTACTCACAGTGAATTTAACGCCCATCCCGATGAAGCCGTGAATTTCTTCCAAATATGGGTTTTCCCGAATGAAAAAAACGTAAAGCCGCGTTACGATCAACAAAAATTTGATTTTGAAGCGAATAAAAATTGCTTAACACAAATCGTATCGCCCTCGCCCGATAACGACGGTTTGTGGATACATCAAGATACATGGTTTAGCATCGGCTATTACGACAAAGGTATTGATTTTGAATACAAACTCCATCAAGCAGACAATGGTTTGTTTGCGATGGTTATCGAAGGCGAGTTTACGGTGGCCGGCGAATTGCTCAAACGGCGTGATGCGGTAGGTGTTACCGAAGCCGAAATCATCAGTATCCGTTCCGAATCGGCAAATGCGCGGATTCTTTTGATTGAGGTGCCGATGTTTGTACATTAAATTTTGTAATTTGAATAAAATCAACACACAAAAATCGTTACTGAATTACCGGACAGCCTTGGTGCTTGCCCTCACTATCAGTTTATTGATGAATTTGCTGTTCCTGATAATGTTTTTTTACGGAAGGCCGCCCATGATGCGCGAAAACCACCCAATCGAACATATATTCAGGATCCAAGATACGCTTGTTCGGATTGTATCGAATTTTCTGGTTACTTTTTTTATTTATCTGCTGAGTTTCAAACTACTTCGTAATCAATGGTTTGTCGGTAAAATGGGAATTGCAGTTTATATATTGTTGATAGCGGTCGGCACAGTATTCGTGAGTGTTGTCGGCTCGTTTCTGCATCCTTTTGAGCATTTTATACACAATAGAGTATCTATGATTTTCGGTGGTCTGATGCGCAATTTCACTGTTGCAGCTGTAGTTTCGCTATCTTCGCTGTTGCTGTATATCTTTGAAAAACAGCAG